>DASSMZ010000188.1:0-10425 GCA_035688325.1 Gaiellaceae bacterium | reverse complement strand
CGGCTGGTCGTGCAGCGGGCGCGCAAGATCGAGCGCTTCCTCTCGCAGCCGATGTTCGTCGCCGAGACGTTCACCGGCCAGCCCGGGAAGTTCGTGCGGCTCGAGGACACGATCAACGGCTTCGCCGAGATCCTCGACGGCAAGCACGACGACCTGCCCGAGCAGGCCTTCTACATGGTCGGCACGATCGAGGAGGCGGTCGCGAAGGGCCGTGGCGACGAGACCGCGCCGGAGGCGGAGGAGGACGAGCAGCAGACACAGGCCGAGGCGGAGACCGAGGCCGAAGAGCCCGAGCCCGTCTCGGCGTAATGGCGACGTTCGAGGTCTCCCTGGTCACGCCCGACGGCGCGGCGTTCGAGGGCGAGGTCGAGATGCTGGTCGTGCCCGGCGAGGCCGGCGAGATCGGCGTCCTCGCCCGCCACGCGCCGCTCGTCGCGATGCTGAGGGCCGGCTCGACGCGGATCTACCGCGACCGCGCGTCGGACGACGTGGTCGAGTTCGCGACCGGGCCCGGCTTCTTCAAGGTCGAGCAGGACCGGGCGCTCGCGCTCGTCGACGACGCCGTCGACGCCCGCAACATCGACTCCGCTCGCGCCCAGGAGCAGCTCGAGACTGCGCGCGCGGAGCTCGAGCGCGTCGAGCAGGGCGACTCGGACGCCGACCGCTGGCAGCTCGAGCAGCGCATCCGGCACGCGGAGAACCAGCTGGAGGTCGCAGGCCGCACGCCCTGACCCGCTGCTAGGCTCAGAGCACCCGGAAAGCTTTGAAGGCAGCTTGGCGACCGGGTTACCAAACGCCTAAAGAGCCCGCGAGCACCGGCTCCCGAGCCCTTTAGGCAGGGAGCCGAATCGTTTGCAGAACGCGCGCGACAGACTCGAAGCACTGCTCTCGGAGCGGATCGCCGTCCTGGACGGCTCCTGGGGCGTCTTGCTCCAGAATCGCGGCCTGACCGAGCAGGAGTGGCGCGGGGAGCGCTTCCTCGACCACCCGCGCGACGTCAAGGGCGACCCCGACCTGCTCAACCTGACGCGGCCGGAGATCGTCGAGAGCGTCCACCGCGCCTACTTCGAGGCCGGCGCGGACATCGCGACGACGAACACCTTCACCGCGACGAGCATCGGTCAGGCGGATTACGGCCTCGAGGGCGCGGTGCGCGACATGAACCTCGAGGGAGCGCGCATCGCGCGGGCGGTGGCCGACGAGCACGGCGGCCTCGTCGCGGGGTCGGTCGGCCCGCTGAACGTGACGCTCTCGCTCTCGCCGAAGGTCGAGGACCCCGCGTACCGCGCGGTGCGCTTCGAGGACGTCGTCGCGGCGTATGCCGAGCAGATGCTGGCGCTGCGCGAGGGCGGCGCCGACCTGCTCCTGATCGAGACGATCTTCGACACGCTCAACGCGAAGGCGGCGATCGCGGCCGCGCGCGAGGCCGTGCCGGAGCTACCGCTCTGGATCTCGTTCACGGCGATCGACCGCAGCGGGCGCAACCTCTCCGGGCAGACGGTCGAGGCGTTCTGGATCTCGGTCGAGCGCGCGGAGCCGCTGGTCGTGGGCGTCAACTGCTCGCTCGGCGCGCGCGAGATGCGGCCCGTTATCGAGGCGCTCTCGCGGGCCGCGACGACGTACGTCTCGTGCCACCCGAACGCTGGGCTGCCGAACGCGCTCGGGCTCTACGACGAGCAGCCCGGCGACACGAGCTCGCTTCTGCGCGGCTTCGCGGAGGACGGCTTCCTCAACATCGTCGGCGGCTGCTGCGGGACGACGCCGGAGCACACGGCCCAGATCGCCGACGCGGTGAAGGGCCTCGCCCCGCGGGCGATCCCCGGGCCGTCGCGCCGCCCGCGCTACAGCGGCCTCGAGCCGTTCGAGATCGGCCCCGACACCGGCTTCGTGATGATCGGCGAGCGGACGAACGTGACCGGTTCGGCGCGGTTCCGCGGCCTGATCGAGGCGGACGACTACACGACCGCCGCCGAGGTCGCGCTCGAGCAGGTGCGCGGTGGCGCGAACCTCCTCGACGTGAACATGGACGCCGACCTGCTCGACTCGGTCGATGCGATGACGACCTTCCTGCGCCTGATCGCGTCCGAGCCCGAGGTGGCCCGCATCCCGATCGTCGTCGACAGCTCACGCTTCGAGGTGCTCGAGGCCGGGCTCGAGTGCGTGCAGGGGAAGGGGATCGCGAACTCGATCTCGCTCAAGGAGGGGGAGGAGCCGTTCCTGGCGCAGGCGAGCCGCGTCCGCGAGCTCGGCGCCGCGGTGATCGTGATGGCGTTCGACGAGCAGGGCCAGGCCGACACGGTCGAGCGGAAGGTCGCGATCTGCGAGCGCGCCTACCGGCTGCTCGTCGACCGGCTCGGCTTCGCGCCCGAGGACATCGTGTTCGACCCGAACGTCCTCGCCGTCGCGACCGGGATCGAGGAGCACGCGGGCTTCGCGAAGGCGTTCATCGACGCGATCCCGCAGATCAAGGAACGCTGTCCCGGCGCGCTCGTCTCGGGCGGCATCTCGAACCTCTCGTTCGCGTTCCGCGGCAACGACCACGTCCGCGAAGCGATGCACGCGGCGTTCCTCTACCACGCGATCCGCGCGGGGCTCGACATGGGCATCGTCAACGCCGGCCAGCTGATGGTCTACGAGGACATCGAGCCCGAGCTGTTCGAGCTCGTCGAGGACGTGCTCTTCGATCGCCGGCCGGACGCGACCGAGCGGCTCGTCGAGTACGCCGGCCGCGTCAAGGGCGAGGCGACGCGGCGCGAGGTCGACCTTTCGTGGCGCGAGGCGCCGGTCGAGGAGCGGCTCTCCTACGCGCTCGTGCACGGCGTCGTCGACTTCATCGAGGAGGACACGGAGGAGGCGCGTCAGCAGCTGCCGCGGCCGCTCGACGTGATCGAAGGGCCGCTGATGGCGGGCATGTCGATCGTGGGCGACCTGTTCGGTAGCGGAAAGATGTTCCTCCCGCAGGTGGTCAAGAGCGCGCGCGCGATGAAGCGCGCCGTCGCCTACCTGGAGCCGTTCATGGAGGAGGAGAAGGAGCGGACCGGCCTCGGTCGCGCCCAGGGGAAGGTCGTGCTCGCGACGGTCAAGGGCGACGTCCACGACATCGGCAAGAACATCGTCGGCGTCGTGCTCGGCTGCAACAACTACGAGGTGCTCGACCTCGGTGTGATGGTGCCGGCGGACACGATCCTGGATACCGCGGCCGAGATCGGCGCCGACGCCGTCGGGCTCTCCGGCCTGATCACGCCTTCGCTGGACGAGATGGTGAACGTGGCGCGCGAGATGGAGCGGCGCGGGCTCGACCTGCCGCTGCTGATCGGCGGCGCGACCACGTCGAAGCAGCACACCGCCGTCCGGATCGCGCCCGCGTACTCGCAGCCGACCGTCTACGTGCGCGACGCGTCGCGCGTGGTCGGCGTCGTCTCCGACCTGCTCGACCCCGTCCGCCGTGCCGCGCTCGACGAGGCGAACCGCGCCGACCAGGACCGGCTGCGCGACCTGCACGCCGAGCGTGACCGCAAGCCCCTCCTGCCGTACCGGCGCGCGCGCGAGAACCGCCACCCGGTCGCTTTCGACGAGCTGCCGGAGCCGGCGTTCCTCGGTACGCGGCTCGTCGAGCCGGGGCTCGAGACGCTCCGCGGCTACGTCGACTGGCAGTTCTTCTTCCACGCCTGGGACCTGAAGGGCAAGTTCCCGGCGATCCTCGAGCGGCCCGAGGCGCGCGAGCTCTACGACGACGCCCAGGAGCTGCTCGACGAGATCGTCCGCGGGCGGCTGCTCGCCGCGCGCGGAGTGCACGGCTTCTGGCCCGCGTCGTCCGACGGCGAGGACGTCGCCGTCGGCGAAGGCCTGCGGTTCTGCATGCTCCGGCAGCAGGCCGACTACGGCGACGCGCGGCCGAACCGCTCGCTCGCGGACTACGTCGCGCCGGCCGGCGCCGGCGACCACCTCGGCGCCTTCGCCGTCGGCGTCTTCGGCGCGGACGAGCTCGCCGCCCGCTTCGTGGCCGAGCACGACGACTACCGCGCGATCCTGACGAAGGCGCTCGCCGACCGGCTCGCCGAGGCGTTCGCCGAGTACCTGCACGAGGCAAGCCGCCGCTCCTGGTACGAGGACGGGCCGCGCAGCTCGAACGAGGAGCTGATCTCGGAGCGCTACCGCGGCATCCGGCCCGCGTTCGGCTACCCGGCGTGCCCGGATCACAGCGAGAAGGCGCAGCTGTTCGAGCTCCTCGCGGCGGAGGCGCACGGCTTCGCGCTCACCGAGACGTTCGCCGTCTCGCCCGCGGCGGCGGTGACCGGCATCTACCTGCACCATCCGGAGGCGCGCTACTTCTCCGTCGGGCGGATCGGGCGCGACCAGGTCGAGTCGTACGCGGCACGCAAGGGCCGCCCGTTGCCCGAGACCGAGCGCTGGCTCCGCCCGAACCTCGCGTACGAGCCGGACGAGCAGGTCGGCCGCGAGCCCGTCCTCGAGAGCACGCGCTAGCCGCGGGCCCCCGGTGGACGTCAACTACGGATCCAGCCGTCCGTTCAGCCTGGGCGTCGAGGAGGAGCTCCAGCTCCTGAACGGCGAGTCGTTCGAGCTGACTTCGCGCTTCGACGAGATCTTCGAGGCGGCGGGCGCCGACCCGCGGATCAAGCCGGAGCTGATGCAGTCGACGATCGAGGTCGCGACCCACCCGGCGGAGACCGTCGCGCAGGCGGTCGACGAGGCGCGCTCGCTGCGGGGCCGGCTGCGCGGCGCGGCGGTCGAGAACGGCGCCCACATCGTCTCCGCCGGGACGCACCCGTTCTCGCGCTACGAGCACCAGGAGATCACCGAGCAGGAGCGCTACCGCGAGCTCGTCGAGGCGATGCAGTGGGTCGCCGAGCGCGAGCTGATCTTCGGCCTGCACGTCCACGTCGGCCTCGAGACCGCGCAGCAGGCGATCGCCGTCGCCGGCGCGCTGCGGACGTGGCTGCCCGAGCTGCTCGCGCTGTCGGCGAACTCGCCCTTCTGGCACGGGCGCGACACCGGCCTCGCGTCGACCCGGATCAAGGTCTTCGACGCGTTCCCGCGCAGCGGCCTGCCGCCGGCCTTCTCGTCGTTCGAGGAGTTCGAGCTCCTGATCGACCGCGGCGTCAAGACGGGCTCGTTCGACGACTACACGTTCGTCTGGTGGGACCTGCGCCCGCATCCGAAGCTCGGCACGATCGAAATCCGGGTCTGCGACGGGCAGACGCGGCTCGAGAGCCTCGCCGGCCTGGTCGCGCTCGTCCAGGCGCTCGCCGCGACGCTCGCCGAGCGGCACGAGCGCGAAGGCGCGCTCCCGATCCAGCCGGTGACGCTGATCGGCGAGAACAAGTGGCGCGCGGCGCGCTACGGGCTCGACGCCGAGCTGATCGACCTCGCGCGCGACGAGGTTCGGCCTGCGCGCGAGGCCGCGCTCGAGCTGCTCGAGCTCGCCGAGCCCGCGGCGAGACGGCTCGGCTGCGAGGACGAGCTGACGGAGATCGAGCGCCTGTGCGCCCGCGGGAGCGGCGCCGAGGAGCAGCGCCGCGTCGAGGCCGAGGAGGGGAGTCTGCTGGCCGTGGCGAAGTGGCTGGCGGAGCAAACAGTCGCCGAGGTGTAATCGCCGGAGGGTCGGCTATCCTGCCCTCTGCGGGCGCCTTCGACGGCGTCCATTTTTCGATGAGAACCACCCTGAAGAGAGGAATCGGCCGGGGCTCGGTCAACGGCAACGGCCACGGGGTCCTCCCGCCGGGAGCGCTCTCGCCGGTCACCCTGTACCGGCAGCCGCCGCCTCCCAGGCGGTCGTTCGCGGCTCAGGTCGGCCGCTTCTTCCTTTGGCTCGGCGTGACCGCGGCGGTCGTCCTCTGCGGCCTCGTCGGCGGCTTCTACCTCTGGATCCACGAGAGCGCCGCCGCGCTGCGGCCGCACACCGCGGCCGGCAAGGCGGCCGAGGCCCGGCTCAGCCCGCCGAAGTCGGCCGCGATCGCGCTCGTGATCGGGTACGACCACCGCGCCGGCGACGGCAACTCGCCCTCGCGCTCGGACACGATGATGCTGATCCGCGCCGACCCGGCCTCGAACACGATCTCGCTGCTCTCGTTCCCGCGCGACCTCGTCGTGCCGATCTACTGCGCCGGCAAGAACGGCTCGACGGTCGGCTACGGCAGCGGCCGCATCAACAGCGCCTACGCCTTCTGCGGCCCGAGCGGCTCGCTCGAGACGGTGCGCCACCTGACGGGCCTGCCGATCAACTACCTGATCCGCGTCAACTTCCTCGGCTTCATCGGCGTCGTGAACAAGCTCGGCGGCGTCTGGATGGACATCGATCGGCGCTACTACAACAGGAACGTCGGCACGCTCGCGACGGACTACGCGAACATCGACCTCCAGCCCGGCTACCAGCACCTGACGGGCAAGCAGGCGCTCGACTTCGTCCGTTTCCGGCACACGGACTCCGACCTCTACCGGCTCGCGCGCCAGCAGCTGTTCGTGCAGGCGATGCGCCAGCAGGCAGCCCACTCGTTCGGAGCTACGAGCATCCCGGGAATCGTCAACACGATCACCCAGCACCAGTACGTCGAGGTCGCCCGCGGCGGGCGCGAGCTGAACCTGAGCGACATCTACAAGTACGCGAACTTCGCCTACAAACTCCCGCACGGGCACGTCTTCCAGGTGAAGATCCCCGACGTTCAGTGCGGCAACGAGTGCTCGGCGTCCAACTCGTCGATCCAGGACGCCGTCCAGCAGTTCCTCAACCCGGACGTGCAGGCGTCGACCACCGCCACCGAGGTCGCGCTCGGGCGCAAGCTGACGAAGAGCCAGCGGACGATCCCGCCGAAGCAAGTGACGCTGACGGTGCTGAACGGCAACGGCGTCGCCGGGTCGGCGTCGAACGCGAGCTACCTGCTCGCCCGGAAGGGCTACGTGACGGTGACGCCGCCGAACGGCACGCCCGCCAACGCTCCGACCTGGAACTACTTCCACTCCAAGGTCTACTTCGACCCCTCGCGCGCGAAGACCGGCAAGCTCGCGGCGCAGGAGGTCGCGCGCCTCGTCGGCAGCGCGGACGTCGAGCCGATGCCGCCGAAGATCGAGCCGCTCTCGAACGGCGCGCTGCTGGCGGTCATCGTCGGCTCGACCTTCCACGGCCAGTTGACGCCGGTGGCGGTGCCGCAGGCGCCGACGCACAGGCCGCCCCACGTCCGCAGCGACCCAGCCGAGACGCGCTCGGTCCTGCTCGGACTGCGCAAGCGCCTGCCGTTCCAGCTCCAGTACCCGACGCTGCTCGAGCGCAACTCCACGCTCGACAACGGCTACGGCGAGACGCCGTGGCGCATCTACCCGCTCGCCGGGCAGCCGACGCTGCGGCTGACGTTCAAGACCGGGATCATCGGCGACTACTGGGGCATCCAGGAGACGCGCTGGGGCACCGCGCCGGCGCTCGCCGACAAGAGTCGCACGGTGTACATGGGCGGTCGCCCGTTCGACCTCTACTACAGCGGCTCGGACCTGCACATGGTCGTGCTCCGAACCGGCGGGGCGACTTACTGGGTCGTGAACACGCTGCTGAACTCGCTGTCGAACGAGACCATGCTCGCGATCGCGCGAGGGCTGCGGCCGCTGCCCCGGTAGGCTCCCGCCCGTGAAGCCGAGGATCGGGATCTTCGGGGCCGGCTGGGTCGGCCTCGTCACGGGCGCGTGCTTCGCCGAGCTCGGCCACGAGGTCGTGATCCGCGACGTCGTGCCGGAGCGGGTCGAGGCGCTCGTGACGGGCCGCGTGCCGCTGCACGAGCCGGGGCTCGACGAGCTGCTCGAGCGCAACCGTGAGCGGCTGACCTTCACGCTCGAGCTGGACGAGATCGTCACCGCGCCGGTGATGTTCGTCTGCGTCGGCACGCCGCCGACGTACTCGGGCGACGCCGACCTCTCCGCCGTCTGGACGGTGGTCGACCAGCTGCCGGTGCTCGAGGAGCGCGCGCTCCTCGTGATGAAGAGCACCGTCCCGGTCGGCACCGGCGAGAAGGTTCGCGCGGCGCTCGACGCCCGCGGCCTCGCGCACGTCGGCTACGTCTCGAACCCGGAGTTCCTCGCGGAGGGAAGCGCGGTGAACGACTTCATGCACCCGGACCGGGTCGTCGTCGGCGCGTTCACCGAAGCGGACGCCGCGACCGTCGCGGCGCTGTACGAGCCGCTCGAGCCGAACGTCGTGCGCGCCGACGTCGCCTCGGCCGAGATGATCAAGCTCGCCGCCAACGCGTTCCTGATGACGCGCATCAGCTTCATCAACGAGATCGCGAACGTCTGCGAGGCCACCGGCGCGGACGTCGTCAAGGTCGCGGAGGGCGTCGGCCTCGACCACCGGCTCGGGCCGCATTTCCTGCGCGCCGGCATCGGCTGGGGCGGCTCCTGCTTCCCGAAGGACGGGGTCGCGCTCAAGCAGCTGGCGTCGAACTCGGGCTACCACTTCCAGCTGCTCGCGGCCGTGATCGAGGTGAACGAGCTGCAGAAGCGCCGCGTGATCGGCAAGCTCCAGAAGCACCTCGGCAAGCTCGGCGGCAAGACGATCGCGCTGCTCGGGCTGGCCTTCAAGCCGAACACCGACGACATGCGCGAGGCGCCGTCACTCGTGCTCGCCTCGCGCCTGCTCGCCGAGGGCGCCGAGGTGCGCGCCTGGGACCCGGTCGCCGACGCGAGCCGGCTCCTGCAGGGCGTCACCTTCGCCGACAGCGTCCTCGACGCCGTGACGGGCGCCGACGCGGCCGTGGTCGTAACCGAGTGGAACGAGCTGCGCGGGCTCGCGTCCGAGGAGGTGCGGCGGGTGATGCGCCACCCGCTGATCGTCGACGGCCGGAACCTGCTCGACCCGGAGCAGGCGCGCTCGGCCGGCTTCACCTACGAGGGCATCGGCCGCGCCGCCTCGCTGCTCGACGCCCTGCCGGAGACGGAGGAGCCGGCAGCCCAAGAGACCGCTTAGTGGAGGCGGTCATCCTGGCAGGGGGGAAGGCGGAGCGCCTCGGCGAGGCCGCTGGCGGGCGGCCGAAGGCGCTCGTCGAGGTCGGCGGCCGTCCGCTGGCCGCGTACCAGGTCGAGCAGCTCGCCCGGGCCGGCGTCGAGCGCGTGCTCGTCAGCTGCGCGGCCGGGCAGGAAGGAGCGTTCGAGACGGCGCTCGGCGGCATCGGCCCGGAGATCGTGGCCGTGCCGGAGCCCGAGCCGCTCGGCCGGGGCGGCGGCATCCGCTTTGCCGCGGACCAGCGGCGGGAGGCCGGCGACCTGTTCGCGCTGAACGGCGACGAGCTGGTGGACGTCGACGCCTCGAAACTGCTGGAGCACCACCGAGCAGGCGACGCGGCGGCGACCATCACGGTCGTGCCGCTGCAGTCGCCGTTCGGGGTGGTCGAGCTCGACGACGAGGATCACGTGACCGGGTTCCGCGAGGCGCCGCGGCTCGAGCACTGGGTCAGCTGCGGCGTCTACGTCCTCGGCGAGGACGCGCTCGAGCGCTTCCCCGAGCGCGGCGACCACGAGACGACGACGTTCCCCGAGCTGGCCGCCGAGGGCCGGCTGCGCGCACTGCGGCACGAAGGCATCTGGCTGACGGTCAACACTCCCAAGGACCTGCGGGTGGCGAGCGAGTACCTCGCCGAGCACCCGGGGTGGCCCGCGTAGCCGCATGGTGGTAGGTTCGCGCGGCTCGTGGCCGGGCACGATCACTTGACGTCCCCGAACCTCGGCGGGCTCGACAAGTTCGCGATCGAGCCCGAGAAGGTCGAGAAGCCCTGGGGTCACGAGCTGATCTGGGCGAGCACCGAGCACTACGTCGGCAAGACGCTCTTCATCAAGGCCGGCGAGTCGCTCAGCCTGCAGTTCCACAAGATCAAGGACGAGGCGTGGTACGTCCTCTCGGGCCGGGCCGAGGTCGAGCTCGGCGCCCCGGGGCAGGGGATCCTGAACAGCGAGATCGTCGGCCCGGGCGCCGCCTTTCATTTCCCGCCCGGCACGGTGCACCGCGTCACGGCCGTCAATAACACAACGATCCTCGAGGTGTCGTCGCCGCACCCGGACGACATCGTGCGCCTCGAAGACCGCTACGGGCGCGAGGGGACGAGCGAAGCCTGACACATACGTGTTAAGGTTCGGCCGTGCGAACCGCAACGGTCGGACAGGCGGCGGAGCAGACGGGATGGTCCCCGCGCATGCTGCGCTACATCGAGCGGGCAGGCCTGGTCGTACCTCGGCGGACCGGCACCGGCTACCGCCTGTACGGGCTCCTGGAGCTGAACCAGTTGCGGTCGCTCCAGCAGCTTCGGCGCCGCTTCGGCGTCGAGCTGCGTGAGCTCGCCTTCGCCGCACGGCTGCGCCGCGACGCCGAGTTGCGCGCCGCCGTCGACAGCTGGCTGGCGGGAACCGACTTGAGCGCGCTCGACTGGGAGCAGC
>DASSMZ010000177.1:0-9496 GCA_035688325.1 Gaiellaceae bacterium | reverse complement strand
CGGAACGGAGGCCAGCGGCGCCTCCGCGGCGGCGCGACCACAAAGCGGTAGCTCTCCGTGTGGTCGAGCACTAGGTTCGCCAGGGCGAACACGTCCGGCGGCCAGCGGACGAGGTCGTCCCAGTCCGGCACCGGCGCGAACGAGTCGAAGTACGACCACAGGCTGCGCTCGATCTCGACCCCCTCGACCCGGTCGTGTGAGGCGGCCTCGGTGATCATCGCCACCCGGCGAGGGCGAACTCGGCACCGGCCGCGACGAACGCGCCGCCGAGTGCGACCGTGCAGGTCCGGCCGCCGGTCGCTGCGAGGGTGTGCGCCCTGATCAGCTCGGCAGTCGCCGGCACCGACGCCGCCGTCGTCACGGGCGTCCCGTCCGGGCCCGCGACGTGTTCGCGCTCGAGCGCCCGTCTCGTCTCCCGCCGCGCCCAGAGCCCGAGGCCGACGAAGACAGCGCCGGCGAGGCCGACGGCCGCTCCAGTGGCCGTCGGCACGAGCGATCGAGCGCCGTCACGACGGGCGAACATCCGCGTTCGAAGGCAACCAACAGCCGGGCGGAGCGGCATCCGGGGAAACCCCGATCCACTGACGCGGCGGAGCCGAGGCTACGCCGAACGCTCGACCGGCAGCCCCGCTTCGCTCCACGCCTTGAAGCCGCCGGCCACCTCGGCCGCGCCGTTCCTCAGCGTCAGCTTCGAGCGCACGGCGTGCTGGCAGAGATACGCGACGCCGGGGCCTTCCGGGTGGGCGACGTGGCGCAGGAGCGAGACGTGCTCGCTGCCGGGCGGCGCGCCGAGCCGCCGGCGCTCGGCGGCGGTGCGCAGGTCGAGGATCCGGAGCTCACCGGCTTCGGCGCGGCGCCAGGCCTCGGCAGGGTCGAGCGCGCGCATCGGCTACACCGCGTCCCGCTTAGTGCGGTAGCGAAGGAAGACCGTGCCGTCTGCGAACGCCCGCTCGTCGAGGAGCTCGAGGTCGGCCCGCACGGCGTCCGGGAGCGCCCGCTTGCCGCCGCCGACGAGGACGGGGGCGAAGAACAGGTGGCACTCGTCGACGAGCCCGGCCGCGATCGCCTGCGCCGCGAGCTCGGCACCGCCGATGCTGACGTCGCGGGTCGCCTCCGCCTTCAGCCGCCGGACCGCCGCCGCGTCGAGCTCCGACTCGATCCGCGTCCGGGCGGTCGAGGCGGACCGGAGCGTCCGCGAGTAGACGACCTTCTCGGCCGCCTGCCAGATCGCCGCGTACTCCCGGATGTACGACGGCTGCGCCGCCAGATCCGGCGGGTCCTCCCAGAACCGCATCGTCTCGTACATCCGCCGCCCATAGAGGTACGTCCCGACCGGCCGCTCGAGCTCGTTGACGAACTCGTGCACCTCGGCGTCGGGCGCCGCCCAGTCGAACCTGCCGCTCGTGTCCTCGACGAAGCCGTCGAGCGAGGCGAGCGCCGAGTAGATCAGCTTCGACATGCCACCGCCGTGTTCACCGGGTGACGACGCGCCGGTACCGCCACGCCGCGAGCGGCGCGAAGACCGCGATGATCACGGCCGTCCAGACCACGGCGAGCCAGACGTCGTTTCCGGCGGGGACGCCGAGGAAGAGGGCACGGGCCGCGTTCACCATCGTGGTGAACGGGTTGTGCTCGGCGATCGGCTGGAGCCAGTCCGGCATCGACGCCACCGGGACGAAGGCGGACGAGACGAACGTCACGGGAAAGAGCACCGTGAACCCGTAGGCGTTGGCCGCCTCCGGCGAGGACGCCACCAGCCCGATGAACGCGAAGACCCACGAGAACGCGTAGCCGATGAACAGCAGCAGCACGATTCCGGCCACGATCTCGCCGACGCTGCTGGAGAAATTGAAGCCGACGAGCAGGCCGACGCTGAACATCACGATCAGCTGGAAGACGTTCGTCACGACGTCGCCGAGCGTGCGGCCGGTGAGCAGGGCGGAGCGCGCGATCGGCAGCGACCGGAAGCGGTCCATCAGCCCCTTCCTCACGTCGTCGGAGAGGCCGAGCGCGGTGACGAAGCCACCGAAGACGATCGACTGGACGATGATGCCGGGCATCAGGAAGTCGACGTAGTCGAAGCCCGGCGTCTTGATCGCGCCGCCGAAGACGTAGACGAACAGCAGGATGAAGAGGATCGGCTGAACCGTGAAGCCGACCAGCAGGTCGGGCTGGCGCGGGATCCGCAGCAGGCTCCGCTTCGCCAGGACGAGCGTGTCCGACAGGGCGTACCGGAAAGCCGTCACCTCGCTTGCGCCTCCGCCTCGTCGGCCGCCGACTCGGCCGCGTGCCCGGTCAGCGTGAGGAAGACGTCGTCGAGCGTCGGCGTGCTCACGGAGATGTCGTCGATCGCGATGCCGGCGTCGTCGAGGCGCCGGACGGCGTCGGCGATCGTGCCGCGACGCTCGGCGACCGGGACCCGGACCCTGCCGTCCTCGAGGAACGGCCGCTCGCGAGCAAGCGACGCGAGCGCCGCGACTGCCTCCTCGCCACGGCCGCCGTCGCAGAGGTGGATCTCGAGCCGCTCGCCGCCGATCCGCGCCTTGAGCTCGTCCGACGTCCCCTCCGCGATCACGCGACCTTGGTCGATCACCGCGATCCGGTCGGCCAGCCGGTCCGCCTCGTCCAGGTACTGCGTCGTGAGCAGCACGGTGGTGCCGGCAGAGACGAGCGCCTCGATCGCCTCCCAGAGACCGATCCGGCTGCGGATGTCGAGGCCGGTCGTCGGCTCGTCCAGGAAGAGCACCGGCGGCCGGGCGACGAGCGCCGCGGCGAGGTCGAGACGCCGGCGCATGCCGCCGGAGTACGTCCGGACGAGGCGGCCGCCGGCATCCGACAGGTCGAACGAGGAGAGGAGCTCACGCGCGCGCTCGCGTGCCTGCGCCCGGCCGAGGTGGTAGAGCCGGCCGACCAGCTCGAGGTTCTCGATCCCGGTCAGATTCTCGTCCACCGCGGCGTACTGGCCCGCGAGCCCGATCCGCCGACGAACCGTGGCCGCCTCGTGAACGACGTCGTGGCCCGCGACGCGCGCCGTTCCCTCGTCCGGCGCCAGGAGCGTCGTCAGGATCCGGACGGCAGTCGTCTTGCCGGCGCCGTTCGGCCCCAGCAGGCCGAAGACGCTGCCAGTCTCGACGCGCAGGTCGACGCCGCGGAGCGCCTCGACGTCGCCGTAGCGCTTGCACAGGCGGTCGGTCTCGACGGCGAGCTCGGGCGGCACCCGGCCTACGCTACCGGCCTCCGAGTGGACCCACGGCGCACGGCGAGGTACGCCGTCGTGGTCGCCTGAGTCCTAGGCGCCGTCCGCGAAAGCGCGGAGCGGCAGTCAGTGACGGCCACGATGGCGGACGCGCTCCGCGTTGCGATGCTGTGGCCCACCAGCGGAAAGGAGGTCGCCATGGCCAGCGCGCTACGAGCAGAGGCAGGCGATCTGATCGTCGTGCAGGGAGACCACGTCGGGTCTCCCAGCCGGACCGGCGAGATCCTCGAGGTCCTCGGGACACCGGAGCACGCGCGCTACCGCGTGCGGTGGGAGGACGACCACGAGAGCATCTTCACGCCGGGCGGCGACGTCGTGATCCGGCACGTCAAGGCCGCAGAGGACGAGCCGGTGCTGATCCACGAACCGTGAGCGTCGCACCGGAGGAGGTATCACCATGATGACGACCATGACGGAGCTCCGCGAGGAGCTCGACCTTGCCCACATCGACTACGACCTGATCGAGCACCGGCGCACGGAGACCGCCGGCGACGAGGCCCGGGCGATCGGCGCGACCCTGGACGAGGTCGCGAAGACGATCGTGCTCGTCAGCGGCGAGCGCTTCGTCCGCGCGGTGCTGCCGGCGTCGGAGCGGCTCGATCTCCACAAGGTTCAGGAGGTGCTCGAGGACAAGCACGCGCGACTGGCAACGGAGGGAGAGCTCGTGTCGGCCTATCCGATGTACGAGCTCGGCGCCGTTCCCCCGTTCGGGGTGCCGGCCGGCGACCTCGTGCTGGTCGACCGGCGCCTCGCGGAGCGAGACTCCGTGGTGGCCGAGGCCGGCTCTCACAACGAGTCGGTGCGGCTGAGGACGCGCGACCTGCTCAGGCTGGCCGCGGCGAAGATCGAGGATCTCGTCGCCGTCTGACGCCGCGCAAGTCGAGATCGCCGAAGGCTCGTAGCCACCGCGACCGACGCGGGGGTCAGGAGACGCGCACGACCGAGCGGAACGGCGACTGCACGTGCTCCGGAAGCAGCGCGAACCAGAGCTCGGGGTCGTCCTCCTTCGAGACCCAGCGGTCGTGCGGCCGGTCGTGCACGCGGAAGCTCGCCAGGAACTCGGCCGTCTCCCGCTCGCCCTCGACCTCGACCGAGCCGTCGGGGAGCAGCTCGGCGGTGGCCACCGTGCGCGGTGGTCGGCCGCCGAACTGCTCGCGCACCTCCAGCCTCACGGGGTGAGCTGCGCCTCGCTCCCGGGGAGGTCGTTCACGGCGCGGAAGCCCTCGTTGATCGCGCTGTGCGTGTAGGCGAAGCCCTCCGAGTCCGAGCACGCGATGGCGACGTTCGCGAACGGCACGCACCCCTTCCGCTGCGGCTGGTCGGCCCACGGCCCGTACAGCGACGGGTCGAACACCGAGCTCAGCTCGTGGGCGTACCCGTAGTTCCAGCGGTTGAGCATGATCGAGTTGACGTCGCGCTCGGGCTGGAAGTCGCCGCCCTGCGTGTTCACGACGCGGTCGATCACGTCCCACAGCGCGTGCTCGAGGTCGGCGAAGCTCATGTTCAAGAGCATGTCGCGGCCGCTCTCGTACGCGTAGAGCTGCGGGATCGCGTCCGGCCGGTTCGGGACGACGGTGAAGGTGAGCGAGGCTGGCGAGGCCGGCGGCTGGTTCGGCGTCGGGCCGTACACCGGAGCGCCCGGCGAGCCGAAGCCGGCGCCGGCGGAGATGCTGGTCGAGTCCCAGAAGAGGCTCGTCCCGCGGGGCTGGATGCTCGACACCTTCGCGTCCGCCCACGCCTGCCAGTTGTTCAGCACGGCGCGGCCGTAGATCAGCGGGACCTTCCGCGCGTAGCAGAGGTTCTCGACCTGCTCCTTAGGCAGGTCGGTGACGATCCGGGCCGTCACGCGGTTCCAGCAGGCCATGACGACGTGCCTGGCGCGGACGCGCTCGGCGTCCTTCCGGTTCGGCGTGAGGTAGGTGATCTCGGCGAGGCCCTTGTTGCCGCGGCCCGGCAGCACCCGCGTGACCATGCAGTTGAGCCGGATGCGGACGTCGTTGCCGGCCCGGTCGAGCGCCGAGTAGTCGGTCTTCGACTGGAGGATCGTCTGCTGGTTCGGCGGCGCGCCGTTCACGTTCGGGTGCGAGCCCGGGATCAGGCGCGCGACGATCAGCTTCAGCAGCGAGATGTTTCCGTCGGGCCAGGCCCGCGTCGGGCCGCCGGTCGACATCGAGTCCTGCTGCGGCGTCCGGCCGATGCCGGGGAAGACGATGTCGTCGAGGCTCCCGAGGTCGAGCGCGTCCGGGAACCCGGGCCGGCCCAGGACCCAGCAGTCGGAGGCCGAGACCGCCTGGCCGCCGGCGCCGAGCAGGCCGCCGGAACCGCGCCAGTACTCGCCGAAGAAGGCGTCGTCCGGGCAGTCCCAGTACCGCTGCAGGTACTGCTTGTACGTCATCTGCGTGAGCCGCTGGATCTTCTCCTCGCGCGTCATCGGGCCGTCCTTGGCCGTCATCACGTCCGAGTTCTCGGTCTGGATCCGGACGATCGCGTCCTTCGCGGCCTGCGAGTACGGCGTCCGCGCCATGAACGCCGTCCAGCCGGCCTGCGTGTTCGGCTCGATGCGGCTGCGGGTGACCGTGTCCGTCCCGAACTCGGCCGCCGGGAAGAGCAGCATCGTCCGCAGGCCGTACGACGACGGGATCCCCGCCGCGCCGCCGTTCGCCCACTGGGCGCTCGACGCGTAGTCGACGCCTGCCCAGCCGAGCAGGCTGACCGCCGGCTGGCCATACGAGCCGGGGATGTCCAGCAGGCCGCCCTGCTGCCTGTTCCAGGCGCCGATCGAGTCGAGGTTCACGGTGCCGCCGTTCCGCAGGATCATCACGTCCGCGTTGCCGCGGAAGCCGTCGGGGACGTGGAACTCGTTCCGGTGCGAGTTGCCGCCGAAGTCCGGCAGCTGGTCGATCAGCAGGATCTTCGACGACGGCCCGAAGCGGTCGCGGTAGTACTTCGCGGCCGCCAGGCCGCTCGCGCCCGCGCCGACGATGACGCAGTCGTAGTCGTCGTCGACCGGGCGCGCGCTCTGCGGCGCGAGCGTCTTGCCGTGCTGGGCGGAGTGGATGTCGGCCGGGCTCGCCGCGGGCGGGTCGACGAGGCCGATCCGCGTCACGACGTCGTCGGGCTCGCCGGTGAGCCCGGTCGCCGTCGGCGGGTAGTACCCGGGCGGGAGCGTCACCCCCGAGGCCGGGGAGCCGATCGCCGCGGCAGCGGCCTCCGCTCCGGTCAGGTAGGGCGCCGCCGCGGCGGCCATCAGGCCGGCAGCGCCGATCGCCACTCCGTCGAGGAAGTCTCGTCTGGTGATGCCGTCGTCGGGTCCGAGTCCTGGATCGCCCTCGTCCGGGCGCGGGTCGCTCGTCATGGCGCTCCCCCTCCTAGGTCGCGAGCGCCGACTGTCTCAGAGACGCCGGAAGACTGTCAACGGCCGCGGCTACGGAATCGGCACGCTCGCCGTGTAGAGGTCGAACTGGTGGAGCGTCCCGTCCGGATTGTCGCCGGTGCTGTTCGAGTTGTCCGACCACGCCGGCCAGAACGTGCCCGCGACGAACGCCGCGTGCGTGTAGTCGCCGACGTCGAAGAAGCTTCCCGCGGCGACCGCGCTCGACGTGCCGCGGCTGACCTGGAAGTTCGGGCGGACGGTCGCACCGCCGTCGGTCGTGTACGTCGCCCAGATCTGGAAGTCGTCGTTCGGGATCCCGTCGACGTCGCCGGAGCCGCCGGTGCCGAGGTCGTTGCGCGTGTCGTACCACGAGAGCGCGACCGCGCCGCTCGTCTGGTCGAGCGCGATCGACGGGTCGTACTGGCTGTTGACCGTGCGGTCGTCGTTCACCTTGATCGCGGGCGACCACGTCGCGCCGTTGTCGTCGGAGTGCTGGAGCATGACGTCGGTGTTGTTGCTCTCGTTCGGGTTCTCGTCGGTCCAGACGAGGTAGACGCGACCGGTGTGCGCGCCGCCGCTGCGGTCCCAGGCGAGGTTCGCCTCCACGTCGATCGAGCGGTTCGGCTGCGCCGGGATGAAGTCGAAGCCGCCGACGTGGCTGTGGGCGGCCTTGCTCGGCTTGCCAAAGCCGGCCGGGCCGAGGCCGTCCGGGTCGACGGCCGTGTAGACGTCGGCGCCGCCCTGCCCGTTCTCGGCGTTCTGGTAGGTGACCATCACCTGCCCCGAGGGGCCGACCGCGGTGTCGCCGTAGTCGCCGTTGCCCGGGCTCGGGACGCTCTCCGGCGCGCTGAAGCTGCCGAACCGGTCGAGGCCCGTGACGGGCGCGCCGAAGGCCTGAACCTGCTTCCCGGGAGTTGCCGTGAAGCTCACCCAGACACTGTTCGGACCGGCCGCGATCGACGGCTGGTCGCCGAACTTCGTCCGGAGATCCGCGACCTGCCGGAACGTGAACCCGCCGTCGGTCGAGAGCGCGACGAGGACGTCGCCGCTCGTGTTCACGAGGTACGTCATCCAGAGGTTGCCGAAGCGGTCCCACGCCAGCTGCTGGTCGCAGCAGATCGCGCCGAGGGGGTCGGCGGTCGAGGCGCCGATCACGCGCCGCGACCAGGTGTGGCCGCCGTCGACGCTGACGCCGACGGCGAGGCCGGCGATCGCGTCCGAGCGCGTCGACATCGCCACGACGTTCGACGGCCGCGTCGGATTGACGGCGATCGCGTCCTCCGCCTCGTTGCCCGGCATCGCCGTCACGTTCAGGTTCGCGCTCGGACCCGCGGCCGAGGCGAGAGCCGTGACGGCGAGCGCGGCCGCGGCGGCGAGCACGACGGTCGAGGACGTCCTCGTCAAGAGCTTGCGGAGCATGTTCCCCCCTTCGCGTAGACCCACCGCGATCGTACGTCCGCGGCCGCGCGCAGGTCAACGTCCCGCGAGCGCCAGCCCGAGCCACTCGGCCAGCCGTTCGAGCTCCGCCTGCACGGCGGCGCGGACGGCCCGCGTGAACGTCACGTCCTCGTGGATCGCGTTCACGCGCAGGACGCCGGCCTTGCGGTCGGCGCCTGCGTCGACCTTCCCGATCAGTCGATCGCCGTGCAGGGTCGGCAGCGCGAAGTAGCCCCAGCGGCGCTTCGCGGCCGGCTTGTACATCTCGAGCGTGTACTCGAAATCGAACAGCTCGAGCGCCCGCGTGCGGTCGTAGACGAGCCGGTCGAACGGCGAGAGCAGCGCCGTGCGGCCCTCGAAGCCGCCGTCGAGGTACGCCGGGTCGACGCGCCACTCGCCCTTCGTGCCCTCCACGAACGCCGGCTCGCCCGCCTCGCCGACGTGGATCGGCTCGATCGGCATCTTCGTGCCCTTCCTCCTGGCGATCCCGAGCGAGGCGAGCCGCCGCTCGTTCTTGATCCGCTCCGCCTCCTCGACCGGCGGGACGTCGAGGTCGGCCGGGTAGACGCGCTCGGCGAGATCCCACAGCCGTTCGCGGCCTGCGCGCCCGGCGATCGCGACCTCGCCGCGCAGCAGCAGGAACTCCAGCATCTGCGTCACGTTGCGGTTGTGCGTCCAGCCGCTCGACGCCCAGGAGACGGCGGAGGTGTCCGGGATGTCGCGCGAGCCGAGCGGGCCGGACTGCTCGAGCAACGTCAGGACGTCGCGCCGGAAGCCGGCGTTGTCGCGGAACCACACGCGAGCACGCTCGTAGGTCGGGAAGTCGTCGGCGCCCGCGAGCTGGAGGCCGACGTCGTCCATCGGCCGCACCAGCGCGTCGAACTCGAACAGCGTCCGGTCGTCCTCGAGCGCCTGCTTCAGCTGCTCGGGCCGGTAGGAGGAACCGAGGCGCGACCACGCGACGAGGTCGGCACTGGGCGCGATCGCAGCGGTCGGATCGATCTGGAGCAGCGTCAGGTGGCGGACGAGCTCGAGCAGGTCGGTCGGCCGCCGCGCGTCGAGCAACTGGGCACGCACCGCGATTCGCCGCGCCTGCTCCCTCGTCAGCTCGTGCACGCGCGGCAGGCTAACGTCGGCTAGGTCAGCGACAGGAGCTGCAGGCGCCGCGCAGGACGATGTCGTGGCCGGCGACGTCGTAGCCGCTGCTCTGCTCGACGTCGCGCAGCACGCGCTCGAGGCGCTGGTCGGCGAACGGCTCGATCCGGCCGCAGTCGTCGCAGACGATGTGATGGTGGTGCGCGGTCGAGTCGCGCACCGGCTCGAAGCGCGCCACGCCGTCGCCGAGGTCGATCCGCTGCACGAGGCGCGTTCCGACGAGCGCGTCCAGGACGCGGTAGACGCTGGCGAGGCCGACCCGCTCGCCGCTCGCG
>DASSMZ010000167.1:0-8889 GCA_035688325.1 Gaiellaceae bacterium | reverse complement strand
CGAGCGCGGCGCCGATCTCGGTCAGCGTGATCCCGGCGGCGCGGCCCGCCTGGATGAACGCGATCCGCCGCAGCACGGCCCGCTCGTAGCGGCGCTGGTTGCCGTCGGTGCGGCTCGCGGCGATCAGCCCGCGCCGCTCGTAGAAGCGCAGCGCCGAGGCGGCGACGCCGCTGCGCTGCGCCACCTCGCCGATCGTGAGCTCGCTCGCCATTTGACTTGAACCATAGTTGAGCTTCTAGCGTGCTAGAACCTAAGAGCTACCGGCGGAGGTGATCCGGATGACGGTCGTCGATTCGAGCCAGCGCGTGCGGGCGGCATCGCTCGAGGAGCTGCGCGAGGCGGGGCGTCTGGTGGTGGCGGTGAACGGCCACACCGTGTTCCTGCTCGCCGACGGCGACGACGTCCACGCAGTCGACAACCGCTGTCCGCACATGGGCTTTCCGCTCCACCGCGGCAGCGTCAGCGACGGGATTCTCACGTGCCACTGGCACCACGCGCGCTTCGACCTCTGCACGGGCGGGACGTTCGACCAGTGGGCCGACGACCTGCGCCGCTTCCCGGTCGAGGTCGTGGGCGACGACGTCTACGTCGACGTCTCGCCGCGCGAGGATCCGCTCGCGCACCAGCGGCAGCGGCTCTACGACGGGCTGCGGCTCGACATCCCGCTCGTGGTCGCGAAGGCGGCGATCGCGCTCGCCGAGGCCGACCCGGGCGGCGCGGACGTGTTCGCCGCGAGCCTCGAGTTCGGGACGCTGCGGCGCGGCGGCGGCTGGTTCCGCGGCCTGACGACGCTCACGTGCCTGATGAACCTCGTGCCGAGGCTCGAGGGGCCGGAGCGCGCGGCCGCCCTCTACCACGGGGCTGCCGACGTGGCCTCCGACTCCGCCGGGATGCCGCCGCGGTTCCCGCTCGACCCGCTGCCGGGCGCGGAGGACGTCTCGACGGAGCGGCTCGGGAGGTGGTTCCGGAAGTTCGTCGACGTGCGCGACGCGGAAGGCGCGGAGCGGGCGCTCGTCTCGGCCGTGCGCGCGGGCGCCTCGCCGACCGAGCTCGCGGACATGCTCTTCGCGGCGGCCACCGACCACCGCTACCTCGACGGCGGGCACACGCTCGACTTCACGAACAAGGCGCTCGAGGCGCTCGACACCGCCGGCTGGGACCGCGCCGAGGCGGTGCTCACCTCGCTCGCGCCGCAGCTCGCGTTCGCCGAGCGGATGGAGGAGTCGAACACGTGGCGCAACCCGGTCGACCTGGTCGCGCTGCTCGAGGACGCGTTCGATCGGCTGCCGTCGCCGCAGCCGCGCGCGGGCTGGGCCGGCCGCGACGCGATCGTCGAGCTCACCCTCGGCGGCGAGCCGGCCGACATCCTCGAGGCGCTGCTCGAGGCGCTCGCCGACGGCGCGCCGCCGGTGGAGCTCGCCTCGGCCGTCACCTACGCGGCCGCGACCCGGATCGCGCGCTTCCCGACGAGCAACGAGTTCGGCGACTGGGACACGGCGCTGCACACGTTCACGTTCGCGAACGCGGTCGAGCAGGGCCTGCGCCGCTCGCCCTCGCGCGAGCTGCTGCGCGGCGTGCTCGACGCGGCGATGAGCGTCCACCTCGACCGCTTCCTGAACGTTCCGGCTGCGCGGCTGCCGGTGCCGCAGGAGGGCGCCGACCCGGACGAGCTGCTGCAATTGCTCGACGCCCAGCAGCAGGTCGACGAGGCGGGCCGGCTCGTAGCGTCGTACCTCGGAACCGGCGGCGACCCCGAGCGGCTGGTCGCCGTGCTGGGCGCGTGCCTGTTGCGCGAGGACCGCAACTTCCACACCATCCAGTGTGTGGAGGCCGCGGTGCGCCAGCACGAGCTGCTCGGCGACGGGCTGCCGCTGATCGCGGCGGCGCGCTACCTCGCCGCGCACGCGCCGACCGCGCGCGCGCAGCGGCAGACGTTCGAGATCGCGCGCCGCCTGCACCGGGGCGAGCGGATCTACGAGGACGAGCCCGCGGCATGACCGAGCGGCTCGCCCGGGCAGCCAGTCGGCACCCGTGGCGGGCGCTGGGCGCGTGGGGCGGCGCGATCGTCGTCGCCCTGGTCCTGGCCGCGACGCTGCTGCCGGGGAACCTGACCACCAACGGGCACGCGACCAACAACCCTGCGTCGCGCCGAGCCGAGAACGTCTTCGCGACGCAGTTCCCGCCGGACAAGAACGGGATCGACGAGCTGATCGTCGTGCGCTCGGCGCAGCTGACGGTCGCCGATCCGGCCTTCAGGAGCTTCGTCCAGACGTTGCTCACGCGCGCGGCCGGGACCGGCGTCGTCTACCGGTCGCGTCTGCTGGGCGCCTCGGACGACAAGCACGCGCTCCTGATCGGGATCCAGCGGAAGGAGGACGTCGACAAGCTGCTGAGCCTCGTCCAGCGGACGAACGGCCAGGACGGCTTCCAGGTGCTGATGACCGGCGGCGGCACGCTCGACCACGACTTCAACGCGCTCTCGCAGCACGACCTCAAGTCGGGCGAGCTCTCGGTCGGCCTGCCGGCCGCGCTCGTCGTGCTGCTGCTCGTGTTCGGCGCGGTCGTGGCGGGCCTGATCCCGCTCGTGATGGCGATCATCGCGATCGTCGTCGCGCTCGGGCTCTGCGGGCTCGTGGCCGAGGCGTTCACGCTCTCGGTCTTCGTCGTGAACATGCTCACGGGCATGGGCCTCGCGCTCGGGATCGACTACTCGCTGTTCGTCGTCTCCCGCTACCGCGAGGAGCGCGCGGGCGGGCGGCCCGAGCTCGACGCGATCGGCGTCGCCGGCGCGACGGCCAGCCGCGCCGTGCTGTTCAGCGGCTCGATCTTCGTCATCGCGCTGACCGGGATGCTGCTCGTCCCCTCGAACGTGATGAAGAGCCTGGCGGTCGGTGCGATCACCGTCGGGATCGTGTCCGTGGTCGCCGCGCTGACGCTGCTGCCCGCGCTGCTCGGGCTGCTCGGCGACCGCGTCAACTCGCTGCGCCTGCCGTTCGTCGGCCGCAGCATCGGCAGCGGCGGCGAAGGCCGCTTCTGGGGCCGGGTCGTCCGCGGGGTGATGGCGCGGCCGTGGGTCTACCTGGTCGTGTTCACCGTGCTGCTGCTCGCGCTCGCCGGGCCGGGCGTGGGGCTCAAGCTCGGTGCGAGCGGCGTCGCGACCCTGCCCGACCGGCTCGAGGCGAAGCAGGGCTACCTGGCGCTGGAGAAGTACTTCCCGCGCGCGAGCGCGGCCCCCGCGCTGATCGCCGTCACCGGAGACGTCCGCTCGGCGCCGGTGCGGCAGGCGATCGCGAAGCTGCGGGCCGAGCTCGCGAGCGACCCGGCCTTCGGGCAGAGCGACGTTCGCTTCTCGTCCGACGGAAGAACGGCGGCGATCGGGGTGCTGGTCTCCGGCGACAAGACCGGCCCCGGAGCGCTGGACGCGATCAGGAACCTGCGCTCGACCACGATTCCAGATGCCTTCCAGGGCACCGACGTGCGCGTGCTCGTCGGCGGCGACACCGCCGATAACGTCGACTACATCGACTCGATGAACGCGTGGCTGCCGCGGGTGGTCGCCTTCGTGCTCATCCTCAGCTTCCTGATCCTGACCGTCGTCTTCCGCTCGATCGTGATCGCGGCCGTCTCGATCGCGCTCAACCTGCTCTCGGTCGGCGCCGCCTACGGGCTGGTCGTGCTCGTCTTCCTGCACGGCGTAGGCAGCGGCCTGCTCGGGTTCCAGCACGTTCCGGCGATCGACGCGTGGGTGCCGCTGTTCCTGTTCTCGGTCCTGTTCGGGCTGTCGATGGACTACCAGGTCTTCCTGCTGAGCCGGATCAAGGAGCGCTACGACCACACGGGCTCGACCTCCGAGGCGGTCGAGTGGGGCGTGTCGTCGACTGCGCGGCTGATCACCGGCGCCGCGCTCATCATCGTCGCCGTCTTCACCGGCTTCGCGACGGGCGACCTCGTCATGTTCCAGCAGATGGGGTTCGGGATCGCGGTCGCGCTGCTGATCGACGCGACGATCATCCGCTCCGTGCTGCTGCCGGCCGCGATGAAGCTGCTCGACACGTGGTGCTGGTACCTGCCGAGCTGGCTCGAGTGGCTGCCGCGGATCGAGGTCGAGGCGCGCCGCGAGGAGGGCGCCGCCCTGCCGAGCCCGGGCAGCTAGCCGGGCTGGTTCGGCGAGCCGAGCACCGTGTAGCCGGGCGGCCGCGGTGAGCAGAGCTTCGAGAGCCGGGCGCGCAGCCGGTCTTTGACGGCGGCGAGCGCCGGGCTCGACGCCTGGTTCCGAAGCTCGAACGGGTCGAGCTTCAGGTCGTACAGCTCCTCCTCGCGCGTCTGGTAGAGCACGTACTTGTAGCGCTCGCCGCGCACGCCGCAGTACGTCGGCACGTCGGCCTGCGGCGGGCCGGCGAGGTGCTCGATCAGGAAGTCGTGCCGCCACGCCGGCTGGAGCCCCGCGAGCACCGGGAGCAGGCTGCGGCCCTCGGCGCCGGGCATGCGCCGGCCCGCGAGCGCGGCGAAGGTCGGCGCGTAGTCGATGTTCAGCGCGAGGCGACGGTCCTGCCGCGGGCGCCCGTGCGTCAGCGGGTCGTACCGGATCACGAGCGGCACGCGGATCGACTCTTCGTAGGGGACGAGCTTGCGGGCGGCCACGAGCTGGTGCTCGCCCCAGCTGACGCCGTTGTCGGAGGCGAAGACGATCATCGTGTTCGCGAGCTGGTGCCGGGCCTCGAGCGCCTTGACGAGCGCGCCGACCGCGTCGTCGACGGCGAGCCCGGCGGCGAGCTGGTCGCGGCGGAACTGGTCGGCGTGCGCGATCTCCTTCGCATTGAGCGCCCCGTGCCTGCGCATGTAGGCCGGCTTCGCGATCACGTCCGCGGCGTTGAAGCTCGGCGGCTTCGTCCACGTGCTCTGGGCGAAGGCGCGCGCGTAGCGCGGCGGCGGCGTCGCCGGCTCGTGCGGCCCGAACGGCGTCAGCTCCATGAAGAACGGGCGCCGCGCGTGCTGCACGAACGAGACCGCCTTCCGCGCGAGCACGTCGGTCGAGTAGGAGCGGGCGTCGTGGCCGTAGGTGCGGACGTGCCCGTCCTCGACCAGCCGGTAGTCGTAGTACTTCGTCTTCCGGAGGAAGACGTCCCAGTGGTCCCAGCCCGGCGGGACGTAGCGCGCGTCCGCGGCGGCGACGCCGTACCGGTTCAGGTACTTGCCGAAGAGGCCGGTCGTGTAGCCGGCGCCGTGCAGGACGGTCGCGATCGTGTGCGAGTCGTCGAAGGCGCGGAAGCCGCCGTGCGGGCCGATGTTCAGGTAGACGCCGGTCGAGTGCGCGTACTCACCGGTCAGGATGCTCGCGCGGCTGGGGCAGCACAGCGAGGTCGGCACGAAGCTGTCCGAGAAGGTGACGCCGTGCGCGACGAGCTCCTTCTGGACGTTCGGCATCGCTCCGAGCGTGTCCCAGCGCTGGTCGTCGCTGAGGACGAAGACGATGTTCGGCGGTCGTGTCTTGGCGGCGTGTGCGACCGCGGGCGTGCCGAAGCCGGCGCCGGCGCAGGCCGCGACCAGCGCGAGCGCCAGCACGGCCAGGCCGGTCCACGAGGTCCGATGCCGTTCCATCACTAGCTAGGACGCCGCGAGCGGGCGTCAGTTGTGCCCCAGGTGCGTCAACCGGTGACCGAGGAGGCGCTAGGCGGCGGGCGGGCGCGGTCGGGCCTTGAGGCGCTTGTGCGCCGCGAGCCCGGCAGCGGTCAGGAGGAGCGCGCCGCCGAGGCCGGCGAGGACGAGCAGCGGGATCGGGAGCGAGTCGGCCTTCGTCGTGCCGAGGCTGTCGAGGCCCCTCCGGTAGATCGACTGGGTGGGCACGCCCTGGAGGCTGCGGTTCTTGCCTTCGGGGTTGTTCGAGCCGCCGCTCGAGCTGCCGTTACCGCTGCCGCTGGGGGCGGTGCCGCCACCGCTCGCGCCGCCGCCCGAGCCGCCGCGGAGCGAGGCCTGCAGCGCCGCCGAGATCGCGTCGGTGATGTCGGAGTAGTCGCGCAGGTCCTCCGGCACGTGCTTCAGCGCCTGCTGGTAGCACGACGGCTTGTAGGTCGTCACGATCGGCTTGTTGTCGAGCCACTGGTTGATCACGAGCTTCCAGCAGGGCGTGGCCGCGCCTGCGGTCGCGGGGGCGACGAGGGCGGCCGTCACTCCTGCGAGCACGGCGATCAGGGCGATCGTTATGGCGGATAGGCGCTTATGCATGCCGAACGGTGGGCGGAATCCCCATCGGCAGTCTCCCCGGTCGCGGTGAGGCTGTCGTGATCCCCGGGTAAACACTTTGTAAACGGAGTTCGCCTTGGCCTGATGTTAGCCTCCGGCGCAGATGGTCGCGGCGCTCGATCGCTGGGCAGCGACGCTGCTGCTCGGCGCCGCCGGCGCCCTCGCAGGGGTCTCCGCGCTCTTCTCGGCCGGCTCGTCCGGCGGCCGCCTCGCCTGGATCGGGCTGGCCGCGGTCTGTCTCGTCGCCGCGACCGGCGCCGCGGCGCTCTTCGGCCTGCCGCGGCCGGCGCTCTCGCTCGAGGCGCTCGTCGCGCTCGGCTCGCTGCTCGCGCTCGTGTGCTGGGAGGGGATCTCGGTCGTCTGGTCGATCGAGCCCGACCGCAGCTGGGCGTATCTGAACCGCGGGCTCGTCTACCTCGCGCTGCTCGCGTTCGGCCTCTGGCTCGGGCCGTGGGTGCGGCGGTGGGCGTTCGTCCTCGCGGGGGTGCTGGCGCTGCCCCTCGGCTGGGCGGTGCTCGGGAAGGCCGTTCCGGCGCTCGGCTCGTCCGGGCGGATCGGGCGCCTGAGCTCGCCGATCGGCTACTGGAACGCGCTCGGGCTGCTGTTCGCGATGGCGCTGCCGCTGGCGCTCTGGCTTGCGGCGCGGCGCGAGCACCGGCACTGGCTGCGCTCCGCAGGGGTCGTCTACGTCTACGCGCTCGTCGTCGGCCTGCTGATGACCTACTCGCGCGGTGGCGTGCTGGCGGCCGGAGCGGCCGCCGCGCTCTGGCTCGCGTTCGGCTCGCCGCGGATCGAGAGCGCCGCGTCGCTGCTCCTCGGCGGCGGCGCCGGGCTCGGCGTGGCGGCGTGGGCGTTCACGCGGCCGGGGCTGTCCTCCGACAATCAGCCGGACGCGGTGCGCGTCCACGACGGCGCGTGGTTCGCCGTCGTGTTCGTCCTGGCGGCGATCGCCGTCGCGGCGCTTGCGTACCTCGGCTCGCTCGCCGAGGAGCGGCGCCCGCTGACGGACGCGCGGCGGCGGCTGGTCGAGCGGCTGGCCCTCGGCGCGCTCGCGGTCGTGGTCGCGGTCGGCGTCGCGGCGCTGGTGGTGGAGGCGAAGCCGGAGGGCTGGTTCCGCGACTTCACGGCGCAGCCGACGAACGCGGCGCTGCAGGGCGGGCCGCAGCACCTCGTCAACGCGAGCTCGTCGAGCCGCTGGCTCTGGTGGAAGGAGGCCTGGCGCGCGTGGGAGCAGCAACCGGTGCGCGGGACCGGCGCGGGCACGTTCGAGCTGACCCACCGGCTGCTGAGGACGAACACGATCGTCGTCACCGAGCCCCACAACGTCCCGCTGCAGTTCCTGACGGAGACCGGTCTCGTCGGCTTCCTCCTGCTGCTCGTCGGCGTGGGCGCGGCGGGGCTCGGCGTGGTGAAGCGTCTCCGCTACGCGCGCGACCCGGCGGCCGTCGCGCTCGCGGTGCTGTGCGCCGCGTACGTGCTGCACTCGCTCGTCGACTTCGACTGGGACTTCGTGGCCGTGACGGCGCCGTTCCTGCTCACGCTCGGCGCGCTGCTGGGCGGGCCGGCCGTGCGCGACGAGCCGCGCGTCGTGTGGTCGCCGCTGCCGGCGGCCGTGGCGGCGGCGTTCGCGCTCTCGTTGCTGACGCCCTGGTTCGCGCAGCGGGCCACCGACTCGGCGCAGGCGGCGATCTTCGACGGGCGCCCGCTGCAGGCCTATCGCGACGCGCGCGACGCCCGCTCGCTCAACCCGCTCGCGCTGGATCCGCTCCTCGTGCAGGGCGCGGCGCTCGAGCAGCTCGGCGACTTCCAGGGCGCGCGGTCGGTGTACATCCAGGCCGTCGAGCTGCAGCCGCTCAACTGGCGCGCCTGGTTCGAGCTCGGCCGCTTCGAGGAGGGCCAGCAGGACTGGGGCCGGGCGCTCCCGGCGCTGCGCCGCGCCTTCCGCCTCGACCCGCAGAACCCGCTCACGCAGGCGGAGCTGGCCGCGGCCGAGAAGGCGTCCTAGCCGGGGCGCTCAACCCGGTGTCTGACACCGGTTGAGGCACGCGGTTGCAGGCGTTTGTGGACAATGCGGCACGCTTCGGGCACGCGTCTGACACCGGTTTCGTAGACTCGCGGCCTGCGCGATCCGACGAAAGGGGGAAGCGCATGACTCGAAGGACCGCAGTCGTCCTCGCCGCCGCAGCTCTCGTCGCAGGGCTCTGCAGCGCCAGTGCCTTCGCAAGTCACAGTCCTCAGCACGGGAAGCCGCGGAAGCACGGCACCCCGTCGATGTCCGTGTTCGCGTCCGGGTTCAACAATCCGCGCGGCCTCACGTTCGGGCCTGACGGGAACCTCTACGTCGCCGAAGGCGGCCTCGGGGGAACGCACAAGTCGACGCTGGACTCGTGCCCGCAGGCCCACGGCGCGGCCGCGCCCTACTTCGGCAGCACGAACGACCCGGTGCTCGGCGGCCGCATCTCGACGGTCGACCGGCACGGCAACGTCTCGACCGTCGTCTCGGCGCTCCCGTCGAGCCAGACGTCGCCGGCGCTCGGCAACCTCGTCAGCGGCGTCTCGAGCGTCGCCTTCGTCGGCCATACCCTCTACGGGCTGCTCGCCGGTGCGGGCTGCTCGCACGGCGTGCCGACGATCCCGAACGGTGTCTTC
>DASSMZ010000141.1:0-12078 GCA_035688325.1 Gaiellaceae bacterium | reverse complement strand
GCAGTCGCAGCGCTTACTCGAACGTGACGACCAGGCGGGAGATCACGCCGTCGCGGGCGGTCAGGATCATCCGCCCCGCGCGGCGGCCGTCGGCGGCCCAGGCGTAGTCGGTCTCGCCCGTGTCTCCGTCGACGCGCGGCTGGCCGAGCAGGCGGATCTCGTCGTCCGGCGGCTGCGCCGCATATGCCGCGGCGATCGCCTCGCGGCCTGAGAACGGCCCGACGGGCGCGCCCTCGAACGACCTCTCCGCTTCGGCGGCGAACCCGTCGACCAGCTCGCCGAAGTCGCCGGTCCGGACGGCGTCGTTGAAGCGGTCGACGTGGTCGGCGAGGAGGGCTGCCGGGTCGCTCACGCGGCGGCGCCCGCGCCGGCGAGCCAGTCGAGCACGAACGCCCACTCCGGGTCGAGGAAGTGGCCGCCGCCCTCGAGCACCTCGAAGCGGGCGTTCGGCAGCCGCGAGGCGACGTACTCGCCGTGGGCCCGCGGCGTGAGCACGTCCAGCTCGCCCTGCCACACGCGGGTGTCGGCCGTGACGTCCTCGAGCTCGAAGCCCCAGGGCTTCGCGAAGGCCAGGTCGTCGTCGGCCCAGCCGCGCGCGCCCTGGCGGACGGCCTCGCGCCAGGACTCGCTCATGATCGCGCGATGGCGCGGCTCGGACGCGCGCAGGCGGTCGATCTCGGGCAGCTCGGTGAGCATCTCCTCGATGACGGCGTCGACGTCCGTGCGGATCTGCTCGACGTACGGCTGCAGGAACGCGTCGATCGCCTCGCGCCCCTGCTGCGCTGCGCTGAACTCCTTCACGTTCAGCTCCGCGAGCCCCTCGAAGAAGTCGAAGTCGTCGTCCGCCGGAGCAGGCGTGACCAGCGCGCCGACGCGCAGCACGCGGTCGGCCAGCACGGCCCCGCAGGCGAGCGCGTGCGGCGCGCCGCCCGAGCCGCCGACGACGGCGAAACGGTCGAAGCCGAGATGGTCGGCGAGCGCGGCGATGTCGGCGGTGGCGTCGACGACCGCGCGGCCCGGCTGCGGGTCGGACAGCCCGTAGCCCGGGCGGTCGTAGCCGACCACGTGAACGCCGTGGCGGTCGTAGATGTCGGGGTCGCCGTGACGCGACAGGCGGGAGCCCGGCGTCCCGTGGCACATGATCAGCGGCACTCCGTCGGCGGGGCCGCGCTCCAGGTACCCGATCGTGCGGCCGTCGGCGGTCGTGAACGTCCCCTCGCCCACGCGCCGGACTATACGGACGCGCGCCGCACGTGCGAGCGTGTCACCTCGGCCGGCGAGGTGCAGCCGAGCAGCTTCAGCGCGACCTCGAGCTCGCGGCGCAGGAGCTCCAGCACGTCGGCGGCGCCGTGCTCGCCCTCGGCCGCGAGCCCCCACAGCACCGCCCGCCCGGTCAGCGCGGCCTTCGCGCCGAGCGCGAGCGCCTTCAGGACGTCGGTGCCGCGGCGGATGCCGCCGTCGACGAGCACCTCGACCTGCTCGCCGACCGTCTCGACGACCTCCGGCAGCGCGTCGAGCGAGGCCGGGACGCCGTCGAGCTGCCGGCCGCCGTGGTTCGAGACGACGACCGCGGCCGCGCCGTGCTCGGCGGCCAGCAGCGCGTCCTCGCCCGTCAGGATCCCCTTCACGACGAGCGGCAGCGGGCAGACCGAGCGCAGCCACTCGAGGTCGCGCCAGGTCAGCGTGTCGTCGACGAGGGCGCCGAGCGAGGCGTGGAAGTCCTCGCGTTGCAGGTGGAGCGGGATGTTCGGGAGCGGCAGGTCGTCCGGGAGCGCGAACCCGGCGCGGACGTCGCGCTCGCGCCGGCCCGCAACGGGCAGGTCGACGGTGAGCATGAGCGCGGTGAAGCCGGCCTCCGCGGTGGCCTGCACGAGCTCCTGGGTGAAGCCTCGGTCGCGCGACCAGTACAGCTGGAACCACTTCGGACCGCCGGGCGCGCCCGCCGCCAGCTCGGCGGGCGTGACGCTCGACAGCGTCGAGAGCGTCATCACCGTGCCCGCCGCGGCAGCCGCGCGTGCGAGGGGCAGCTCGGCCTCGGGGTGGCAGAGCCGTTGGAACGCGGTCGGCGCGACGAGCAGCGGGAGCGCGAGCTCGGTGCCCAGCACGGTCACCGCGGTCGTGACGCCGCCGACGTCGACGAGCACCCGCGGCCGCAGCTCCCAGCGCGCGTAGGCGGCGGCGTTCGCGCGCAGCGTGTGCTCGTCGCCCGCGCCGCCCGCGATGTAGCCGTACGGCCCGGCGTCGAGCCGCTCGCGCGCGACCTCGGCGTAGTCGTCGACGTTGACGAGCTGCCTGCTCACGCCAGCCGGATGCTCAGCGAGTCCCCCTCGACCTGCACGGCGCCGCCGCGCGCCCGGACGACCCGGACGGCGACCGCGGCGCCGAGATCGCGCAGGTCCTCGCCGAGCAGCACCGGCGCCGAGGCCGGAGTTACCGGCGAGAGCTCGAGCGCCGGCCCGCGCACCTCCAGGCGAACCTGCTCGAGGCCGCCGTGGCGCAGGGCGCAGCGCGCGAGCGACGAGAGCGCCCGCTCGGCCGTGTCGCGGTCGAGCTCCAGCTCGGCGCCCTCGCCGGAGACCTCCACCCGCTCCTCGCCGAGCCGGGCCGCCGCGTCGCGCGCGAGCTCGAGCGTGTCGACGGCGCGCAGCGGCGGGTCGTAGCGGCCGGCGGCGAGCCGCGCCGCGACCGAGAGCTCGTCGAGCAGCTCCGCGAGCTGTCCCGAGGCGGCGGAGATCATCTCGACGTAGCGCGTCGAAGCATCGTCGAGCTCGGCGCTGCGCGCGAGCGTGTGCGCGAAGCCGTGGACGGTCGCGAGCGGCGTGCGCAGGTCGTGGCACGCGAGCAGCACGAGCCGGGCGAAATCGGGATCTTCGGCCAAGTGAGGTTGGTAGCGTTGCCTCGTGGACGAGCTGAGGCAGCTTCTCACACACGACCTCCAGGCCGCCCCGGCCGAGGTGCCTCTCGGGCTCTCGCGCGCGGGCGTGCGCGGGGTCCAGAAGGCGATCCGGATCAGCGACAGCACCGGCACGAAGCAGAAGCTGATCGCCGCCGAGATCGACTGCACCGTCGACCTCGACCCGTCCCAGAAGGGCGTGCACATGTCGCGCTTCCCCGAGCTGTTCGAGGAGGCGATCGAGGAGGTCGTGATCGGCGAGGCGCTGCTCGTCGAGAACCTCGCCGAGCACATCGCCGCCCACATCGTCGAGCGCCAGCGGGCGCTGCGGGCGGAGGTGCGGATCGTGGCGCAGTACCCGCTCCAGCGCGAGACGCCGGTGACGCACCTGCGAACGCAGGAGCTCGTCTCGCTGATCGGGCTCGCGGCCGCCTCCGAGGACCGGACGCGGCGCCTCGTCGGGGTCGAGGCGAACGGGATCAACGCGTGCCCGTGCGCGCAGGGGCTCGTCCGCGAGCGCGCGGCGGAGCGGCTCGGCGAGGCCGGCTTCGCCGAGCTCGACGTCGAGCGGATCCTCGAGCTCGTGCCGCTCGCGACCCACAACCAGCGCGGCCGCGGCACGCTCTTCGTCGGCACGGACGCTCCGGTCAACGCCGAGGATCTCGTGCGGATCGTCGAGGGCTCGATGAGCTCGCCGGTCTACGAGCTGCTGAAGCGGCCCGACGAGCTGTTCGTGGTCGAGCACGCGCACCTGCAGCCACGCTTCGTCGAGGACTCGGTGCGCGTCGCGCTGCGCGACACGCTGGCGTCGTACTCCGGGCTCGCCGACGGCGACTTCGTCCTCTCGCGGCAGGTCAACCTCGAGACGATCCACACGCACGACGTCGTCGCCGAGCGCTACGGCAGGGTCGGCGAGCTTCGGGCCGAGCTCGACGGCGGCGCGCCCTCGGCGCGCCACACGGGGCTGCGCGAGTGGCTCAGTTCTTGACGGGCTGAGGCGGGCGGCGGAAGCGGAAGCGCGTCTCCGTGCCGGCGCGGAGGCGGCTGATGTTGGGGCGGTGGAGGGCGATGACCGCCAGGGCCGCGAGCGCCGCGAACGCGATCACCGGCCACGGCTCGCCGAGCAGCGCCGCCGCCACCGGCAGCGAGACCGCCGCCGTCATCGACGCCAGCGACGGGTAGCGGAAGAGCGCGAACACCGCGACCCAGACGACGGCTCCGATCCCGCCGACGAGCGGGGCGACGCCCAGGAACGCGCCGCCGCAGGTCGCGACCACCTTGCCGCCGCGCGCGAACCTCATGAACAGCGGCCGCCAGTGCCCGAGCATCGCCGCCCCGCCCGCGATCACGCCGGCGAGGTGGCCGACGTAGAGCGTCGCGAGGAACGCCGGCACGAAGCCCTTCAGCGTGTCGACCGCCATCACGGTCACGCCGAGCCGGGCGCCGTAGCTGCGCCAGACGTTGGTCGCGCCGATGTTCCCGCTGCCGGCCTTGCGGATGTCCTCGTGCCTCAGCGCCCGGACCAGCCAGTAGCCGGTCGGGATGCTCCCGGCCAGGTACCCGCCCAGCGCGAACCAAAGAGTGCTCAGGGCGTGATCTGGTACTGCTCGGCCCAGTCGTTCACGACGCTCCAGTCGAGATTGGCGAAGAACGCCTCGATGTACGAGGCGCGGTCGGTCTGGAAGTCGATGAAGTAGGCGTGCTCGTAGACGTCGAGCGCCACGAGCGGCGTCGCATTCCACACGGGGAAGGTGTTCTGGGCGTCGCCGATGTAGTTGAACAGACGACCCTCGTCCCAGTCGAACGCGGTCCAGGCCCAGCCGCGGCCGGCCATCCCCGTCGCCTTCAGGTCGGCGCGCCACTCGGCGACCGACCCGAAGTCCCGCGAGATCAGCTCGCGCACCAGGCCGTCCGGGTCGCCGCCTCCGCCGCCGAGGTGCTCGAAGTAGATCTCGTGGTTCTTGATCCCGCCGAGCGCGAAGCTGAGCTCGACCTTCAGCGCCCGAACGTCGGAGTAGACCTGGTTCGCCGAGCCGAGCTCGATTCCGCCGAGGCGCTCCATGATCTCGTTGCGCTTGTTGACGTAGCCCTCGTAGAGCTTGTAGTGCGCCTCGACCGACTCGCGCGAGATGCCGTCCAGCTCCAGCAGCGCAGGCTTGAGCGGACGCGGGGTGATGGCTTCCCGGTTGAACGCGAGCGTTGCCAAGCGGGCTCCTCTCTCCGAAGGGTCGGCTGAGCATAACCAGCCACCGTCGCGGCAGACCCGTTAGCCTCACGGCAGCGAAGAAAGGAGGCCCAGATGCCCTTCGAGGTTCCGCCGCTTCCCTACGACTACGAGGCGCTCGAGCCGCACATCGACGAGCAGACGATGCGCGTCCACCACGACAAGCACCACCAGGCCTACGTCGACAACGCCAACGCCGCGCTCGCGGGGACGGAGCTCGCCGACATGTCGGTCGAGCAGGTCCTGACCAACCTCGAGGTCCTTCCGGAGGACAAGCAGATGGCCGTGCGAAACAACGCCGGGGGCCACGCGAACCACTCGCTCTTCTGGGAGATCATGGGCCCGGGCGGCGGCGGCGAGCCCTCAGGCGCGCTCGGGGCCGCCATCGACGAGGCCTGGGGCGGCTTCGGCGACTTCAAGGCGGCCGTGAACGACAACGGCGTCAAGCGCTTCGGCTCCGGCTGGACGTGGCTCGTCCACGACGGGACGAGCCTCGCGCTCTACTCGACGGCGAACCAGGACTCGCCGATCCTGAAGGACGACATCCCGATCCTCGGCATCGACGTCTGGGAGCACTCCTACTACCTCAAGTACCAGAACCGCCGACCGGACTACCTCGAGGCGTGGTGGAACGTCGTCAACTGGGACGCCGTCTCCGCCAATTACGAGCGCGCCGTGGCGGAGTCGGGCTAGGCGCGCAGCGACGCGCTCGTCGCGGCGACGTAGCAAGGCGCGGCCTGCGCCGTGGAGATCGCCAGCCGGACCCGCGTCCCGCGGGCGAGCCTCGCCGTGAACGTCACGGAGCTGACGACGGTCGGCCTCGCGGGGCCGGGCGTGCTCGTGCCGAGCAGCACCCGCTTCACCTGCTTCCAGCGCTTCGTCTTCTTCACGTAGCGCTGGAAGAGGACAGCCTTGCCGGTCAGCGCCTGCCCGGCGGTGACCTTCGCCGTCCACGTCGTGCCGCTCTTCGTCAGCGCGAGCAGGGGTCGCACCGCGACCGCGACGGCCGGGCTGGTCACGTTCTTGTAGGTCGCCCGGTAGCTCGTGCCGCCGGTCGGCGTGACGGCGGCCGAGTAGGCGCCGGTCGCGGTCGTCTTCGCGCTCGTCACCTTGGCCGCGCGCGTCGTGCCGCAGAGGGTGCCGTCGACGGCGACGGTCTGGTTCGGCTTGCCGCCGGTGAGCTGGCCGCTCAGCGTGACGGGCTTACCGTAGGAGACGACGGTCGCGCTGGACGCCAGGGTCAGCGTCGGCGCGGCGGCGCCGGCCGCGGTCGTGAGCGCGGCGCCGAGAACGAAGGCGACGGCGAGGGGCTTCATGCCGGAGATGTCGCCGCGAACGGGCGCAACTTGCGCCGTGCCTAGACTCGTCGCGTGAAGGCGCTCGTGACCGGTGGCCGGGGCAGGCTCGGCGAGGCGATCGTGCAGCGGCTCACGCGCGACGGCTGGTCGGTCTTCGCGGCCGGGCGGGCCGACGGGGACGTGTCGAAGCCCGAAGAGGCGCGCCTGCTCGTCGAGCGCGCGGTGCGCGAGCTCGGCGGCCTCGACCTGCTCGTCAACTGCGCCGGCGAGGGCTTCGCGCCCAAGCCGTTCGACGAGCTGACGGAGGCCGACTGGGACGCCGCGTTCGGAGCGACCGCGAAGGGCAGCTTCTTCGTCACCCAGGCGGCCGCGCCCCACCTGCGCGCGAGCGGCGGCTGCGTCGTGATGGTCGAGGACGTGGCCGGCTACCAGCCGTGGCCCGCGTTCGCCGCGCACTCCGCCGCCAAGGCCGCGCAGGCGATGCTGACGCGCGTCCTCGCGCGCGCGCTCGCGCCCGAGGTGCGCGTGTGCGGCGTCGCGCCGGGCCCGGTCGCGATCGAGCGCGGACAGGAGGAGCGCCGCGCGGCCGAGACGCTGCTCGAGCGCGTCGGCTCGCCCGAGGACGTCGCGGCTGCGGTCGCCTATCTCGCCGGTGCCGGCTTCGTCACCGGCACGACGCTGTTCGTCGACGGCGGCCGCGCGCTGAAATCCGGCGCCGCTTCCGGCCCGTAAAGACTGGTGATGGAGCTTGCGCTCGACACAGTCCGCTTGCCGCGCCGCACCGAACGCGCCACGATGCCGCCGGTGGCTGTGAACGAGCTCAGCGACGGCGAGTTGATCGTCCGCTCGGCCGACGGGGACCGTGGCGCCTTCGAGGTGCTCTACCACCGCTACGCGCGGCCGGTTTTCGGACTCGCGCTGCGGCGGCTCGGCGACCGCGGCCGCGCCGAGGACGCGGTTCAGGAGACGTTCGCGTCGATCTGGCGCGCCGCGCGCAGCTACAAGCCCGAGCGCGGCCCGGGCGCGCCGTGGCTCTACGCCGTCGCCCGCAACGCGATCACCGACCGCGGCCGCGCCCGCACCGAGACGCCGACCGAGGTCCCGGAGGAGCCGTCGCCCGAGGCCGGGCCGGCCGAGCGCGCGGAGGCCGGCTGGACCGCCTGGCGCGTCCACCGCGCGCTCGAAGAGCTGAACGCCAACGAGCGCAGCGTGATCGAGCTCGCGTACTGGAGCGAGCTCTCCCAGTCCGAGATCGCGGAGTTCCTCGGGATCCCGCTCGGCACCGTCAAGACCCGCACCCGGGCGGCGCTCGGCCGGCTGGCGACCCTGCTCGAGGAGGAGCTGAGATGACCCGCGAGCCAAACTTCCACGAGCTCGCCGGCGGAGACGACCTGAGCCCCGATGAGGCGGCGCGCCTCGAGCGCGTGCACGACCTGCTCGTCGCCGCCGGCCCGCCGCCCGAGCTCCCGCCGCGTCTTGCGGACCCCGAGCCCGCGCCTCGCGAGGACAGCCCGGTCGCCTTCCTGCCCCGGCGCCGGGCCGGGCTGGCCCTCGCGCTCGCCGCCGCGATCGCCCTGGTGACCTTCGTCGGGGGCTTCGTCGCCGGGCAGCACCGCGGCAAGCAGTTCGCGACGCGCTACGCGGTGCCGATGCACGGCACCGCGCTCGCCTCCAACGCCTCCGCTGTGATCAAGATCGGGAACGACGACTCGAACGGCAACTGGCCGCTGAAGGTCACCGTGCACGGCCTCAGGCAGCTGCCGAAGGGGCAGTTCTACGAGATGTACCTGACGCGTCACGGCAAGGCCGTCGCGACGTGCGGCACGTTCCGCCTCACGAGCGGGGACAGCGTCCAGCTGAACGCGCCCTACAACCTGCACAGCTACACCGGCTGGATCGTCACGCGCGAGGGCCACGGCGCGAAGACGCACCCGGTCGTGCTCCGGACCAGCAGGATCTAGGGCGCCGTGCGGTCGTTCGCGACGAAGGCCGCGTGCGTGACCGGCATCTGCTCTTCGAGGAACCGCTCGCACGCCTCGGCGTAGCGGCGGATCTCGCGCTGCGCCGACTCGGAGTTGCGCAGCGAGAGGAAGTTCATCAGCGAGCGGGCGTTGACCGTCCAGTAGAACTCGGTGTAGGCGCCGACCGGCAGCACGCAGCGCGCGAGCTCGCGCGCCACGCCGAGCTCGACCAGCTGCTCGTACGCGAGGTACGCCGTCTCGTAGACCGCCTGCAGCTTGTCGCGCGTCGTCTCCGCGATCTCGTCTGCGACCGGCTCGAACGAGTAGGCGCCGGGCTTGCCGACCTGCGTGCGCACGTCCTCGGGCTCGGGAACGTAGAAGTCGTCGGTCGCCTTCGCGTACCGGAGGCTGAACTCGTTGTACGAGCCGACACGGTGCCGCATCCACTCGCGCGCGACGAAGATCGGGCAGCGGATGTGGAACCGGAACGCGTTGTGCTCGAACGGCGTCCCGTGCCGCTCGCGCATCAGGAAGCGGATCAGGCCCTCGTCGGAGGCGTCCATCTCCTCCTTGCGGCGGGCGAAGCTCACGCGCGCGCCGTTCACGACGGAGAGGTCGTCGGCCATCGCGTCGTCGAGGCGGACGAAGCCGTGGTCGAGGACGGGGATCGTGTCGTCGGGTATCACTTCGGCCGTGACCGCCACGCGGGCGAGTCTAACGGGGCTGTATGTCGGCACCTCCGGCTGGTCCTATCCGACCTGGCGGCCCGGCTTCTACCCGGCGGACGCGAAGCCGGGCGAGTTCCTGCAGCACTACGCGCGGCGCTTCCGCACCGTCGAGCTGAACACGAGCGCCTACCAGCTGCCGTCCGAGGAGCAGTTCCGCACGTGGGCCGGGCAGGTGCCGCCGGAGTTCCGTTTCGCCGTGCGGATGCCGCGCCAGATCACGCACGCCGGGCGGCTCGGGCTCGTCGGCACCTTCTGCGAGCGGGTGCGGTTGCTCGGCGAGAAGCTCGGCCCGATCCTGGTCGTGCTCGACCGCAAGCGCGACGACGGCTTCCTGCTGCTCCTGCGCGACTCGCTCGACCCGGAGCTCGAGGTGGCCTACGACTTTCGTCACGAGTCCTGGGCCGGCGTCGAGGCCCCCGTGCGCGTGAACCAGCTCGACGCCGACGCCCCGTTCCGCTACCTGCGTCTGCGCGAGCCGCCCTACGACGAGGCGGCGCTCGAGGCGTGGGCCGAGCGGCTGCTGCCCCTGCTCGAGGGCGAGCTCCGCGTCTACTGCTACTTCAAGCACGAGGACGAGCCGACCGGGCCGGAGTACGCGCGCAAGCTTCTCGAAGCCCTGGGCGGGTGATGGCAATCGGGCCGAATCGCCCTACAGTAGGCCTGGCGTGAAGGTCGTGATCTTCTGCGGCGGTCGGGGACTGCGGCTCCAGAGCGGCAGCTCCTCCGAGCGCCTTCCGAAGCCGATGGCGCCCATCGGCGGCCGGCCGCTGCTGTGGCACATCATGAGCTACTACGCCCACTTCGGGCACGCGCGGTTCGTGCTGTGCCTCGGCTGGCGCGGCGACGGCATCCGCGACTACTTCCGCACGCGCGAGTTCAGCCGCAACGGCTGGGAGATCGAGTTCCTCGAGACCGGCCTCGACGCGAGCATCGGCGAGCGCTTCGCCGCCGCGCGCGACTCGATCGACGAGAACGTGTTCCTCACCTCCTACGGCGACACGCTCACGGACGCCGACCTCCCGACGCTGATCCGCACGCGCGAGGAGCGCGGCCGGGTCGGCAGCCTGCTCGCGGTGCCCCCGAACTACACGTTCAACGTCGTCACGAGCGACGACGACGACCTCGTCACGGGCTTCCACGACGTGGCCGAGGCGCCGCTGTGGATCAACGGCGGCTTTTTCGTCTTCGACCGGCGCGTCTTCGACTACGTCCAGGACGGCGACGACATGCCGGACATCCTCGACCGGCTGATCGCCGACCGCGAGCTGCTGGCGATCAAGTACGACGGCTTCTGGTCGCCGATGGACACGCTCAAGGATCGCGAGCGGCTCGAGGGGCTCGTCCGCGACGGGCGCAGCTCCTGGCAGGTCTGGGCGCCCGCGCGCGCATGCTGACCCTCGACCTCGCGGCCGGGCGCGAGCGCCTGGCCGTGCTCGCCGTCGGCGCGCACGCCGACGACATCGAGCTGGGCTGCGGCGGGACGCTCCTCCACCTGGCGCGCGCGGTGCCCGAGCTCGACCTGACATGGGTCGTGCTGAGCGCGGCCGGCTCGCGGCGCGACGAGGCCGAGGCCGGCGCGCGGGCACTCGGCGCGACGACGGTCGAGATCCGCGACTTCGAGGACGCCTTCTTCAGCTACGGCCGCGACGTGAAGGACTACTTCGAGACGCTGAAGCGGTTCGAGCCTGACGTCGTCCTCACGCACACCGACAACGACCGGCACCAGGACCACCGGCTCGTCTGCGAGCTGACGTGGAACACCTTCCGCGACCACCTGATCCTCGAGTACGAGATCCCGAAGTACGACGGCGACCTCGGCTCGCCCACCGTGTTCGTGCCGCTGGACGAGTCGATCGCCGCGGCGAAAATCGAGGCGCTGCTCCGGTCGTTTCCCTCGCAGGCGTCGAAGCCGTGGTTCGACGAGTCGCTCTTCCGCGCGTTGCTGCGCCTGCGCGGGATGGAGTGCCGCTCGCCGAGCGGGCTCGCCGAGGCGTTCTACGCCCGCAAGCTCGTGCTCTGAGCGCCGGTGAGCTCGGCGATCTGCTCGACCGCGAAGCGGAGCTCGTCGTCGGTACTGAAGAAGTGCGGGCCGAAGCGCAGCCCGACGTCGGGCCGCCAGTCGCAGATCACGCCGCGGGCGACGAGCTCGCGGCCGACGCGCTCGTGGTGCGGCGGCTTCACGACGACCGTCCCGCCGCGACGCGCCGGGTCGCGCGGGCTGCCGACGGGGAAGCCGGCCTCGTCGAGCAGCTCGATCAGCAGCGTCGTCAGCTCGACCGACCGCTCGCGGATCCGCTCGACGCCGACCTCCTCGATCACGTCGTAGCCGGCGGTCGCGGCGTAGAGCGCGGGCACGTTCGGCGTGCCGGTGAGGAAGCGCCACGCGTCCTCGGCGTAGTCCTGCTCCGGCTCGAACGCGAACGGCCGCGCGTGCGCCTGCCAGCCGGTCAGCGCCGGCTCGAGCGTCGCCGCCAGCTCGGGCCGCACGTAGAGCCAGGCCGCGCCCGGCCCGCCGCAGAGCCACTTCACCGAGCCGCCGACGGCGAAGTCCACGTCGAGCGCCGTCACGTCGAGCGGCACGGTGCCGGCCGACTGGTAGGCGTCGAGCACGACGAGCGCCCCGTTTTCGTGCGCCGCGGCGACGATCGCCTCGACGTCCTGAATCTCGCCCGTCTTGTAGAGCACGTGCGTCACCGGCACGAGCAGCGTCCGCTCGTCGATCGCCTCTGCGACGCCCTCGTCGTCAGCCGCCACCAGGATGTCGACGCCGTGCTGCGCCTGGTAGAGGTAGCGCACCGAGGGGAAGTTGCCTTCCTCGTAGACGATCCGGCGCCGCGGGCCGCCGAAGTCGAAGCACGAGAGCACGACCGCCTCCGCGAGCGTCACGTTCTGGTGCATCGAGACCGAACCGGGCGGCGCGCCGATCAGCCGCGCGATCTGGTCGCCGACCGTGACCGGCAGCTCCCACCAGCCC
>DASSMZ010000131.1:0-2900 GCA_035688325.1 Gaiellaceae bacterium | reverse complement strand
TGGCCGCGGTCGGCGAGCACGGCCAGCTGCACGCGCTCGGGCCGGCCGTAGCCGAAGAGCGCGTCGATCGCCGCGCGGATCGTGCGGCCGGTGTAGAGGACGTCGTCGACGAGCACGACCGTCATCCCCTCGAGCGGGAAGCCGAGGCTGGTGGAGCGCACGAGCGGCTGCGGATGCCTGGGCGCCTCGCCGCCGCGGACGTGGACGTCGTCCCGGTGGAAGGTGATGTCCAGCTGGCCGAAGGCGACCTCGGCGCCGCTCAGCTCCGCGATGCGCGTGCGCAGCCGCTGCGCGAGCGGGACGCCGCGGGTGTGGATGCCGACGAGCGCGACGCGCCGGAGGTCGGCGTTCCCCTCGACGATCTCGTGTGCGATCCGCGTCAGCGCCTTCGCGATCGCGTCGGCGTCGAGCAACGTTCGTGCTGCAGAGGCTTGCGCGGCTATCGGCCGCTCAGGGTGCTTCGGCTCACCTTCGACTCCTTTCCGGCCTCACGGGACCGGGTTAAAGGGGTGTGGTTGTCGGTGGGGGACCCTAGTGGGCCGGCCGGACGTTACTGGTCGGCGACGGGGAGAAGCAATTCGACCTCGTCGTGGCGCCGATAGAACTCGAGGCTCGGCCGCGTCTCGTCGGGCCGGGTCTGGCTCACCAGCTCGTCGAAGGTCGGCGCGATCCGCTCGTAGAGCGCCGGTGGCTCGCCGCACAGGCGGGCGCGCAGGTAGCGGCCGCCGGGCAGCGCGCCCTCCTCCAGCCCGAGCGCCGCCGCGTCGTCGCCGTCCTTCGCCACGACGCAGGCACGGTACTCGTGCTCGCGCGGGTAGAAGGCGCCGTAGAACTTCCGCCCGCGCGTGCCGACCAGCTCCTCGAGGCGCTGGAACGCCGGGCCGAACTCCAGCGGGTCGTCCGGCGTGCGGATGAACAGCACGCCGACCTCCTCGCGCTCGACCGGCGTGGCCCGGAGCGGCTCCTCCATCGACCCGAGCCTACTCCTCGACCGACGCGACCGCGACGAGCCATTCGACGCGGTAGTCGACGCGCTCCGGCAGCTCGCGCTCGGCGCGCGCGAGGCCGGCCTCGTACTCGTCGTCCGAGATGAGGTCGAACGTCGAGATGTGCTTGCCGCGGATCCGCTCCAGCGCGTCGGGACGCGCGAGCGACCCGCGCTGCGAGAGCCGCAGCAGCCGCGGCCCGAAGCCCGCGTCGCGGAGCATTCCGACGAGCTCGCCCGCGGTCGGGAACCGCTCTCGATCGGCCGCCTCCATCGACGGGAAGAGCTCATTGAGCCAGAACGCGTCGAAGTACGAGGGGTCGAAGGTCGCGACGGCGAAGCGCCCGTCGGGGACGAGCACGCGCCGTGCCTCGGCGAAGGCGCGCGGCCGGTCGACGAGATGGGCGACGAGCCACATCGCCGCGCGCTCGAACCAGCCGTCCTTGAAGGGCAGCTGCTCCGCGGCGCCGAGCTTGAGACCGACCACTCCGGCGCGCGTTCGCGCCACGGCGAGCATCTCGGGCGAGGGGTCCACGCCCCAGACCTTCGCGAGCGGCGCGAGCTGGGCGAGGAACCGCCCCGTCCCGCAGCCGATGTCGAGCACGCGGCGGCCGGCGAGGTCGGCCTCGCGGATCAGTGTCTCGGCGACCTCGCGCCAGTTGTCGTCGTACGGCCGCAGGCGGTCGTAGACCTGCGCCCGCTTCGAAAAGTCAGGCGATCTCGTCAGGCTCGGTCAGCGACTCGATCGCGTCGCGGGCGGCGTCGATCTGCGACTCGGGCACGAGCACCTTCTGCGGCGCGTCCTCGACCTCGCGCGGGTGGTGCTCGACCGCGCTTTCGAGCTCCGCCTCGATCCCGGCCGCGCGCAACAGGTCCTGGATCTCCTCCGCCTCCGCGACGCTCTCGGCGAGCGCCACCTGCACCAATCCGCTCATGTGACGGCCTCCGGCTGCGGCTCGGGCGCGTCGCGCTGCTGCAGCACGCCGCCCTTGACGAGCTGCGGCGCTCCGCGTTCCGGGAACGGTACGTCGATCAGGTCGAAGTCCTTGGGCACCACGGTCTCGGGGAAGATCGTACGCGCCTCGCGCACGACTTCGGAGCCGAAGTAGCGATTCGACAGGTGCGTCAGCGCGAGCAGGCCGACCGCGGCCTCGCGCGCGAGCTCCGCCGCTTCCTGTGCCGTGGCGTGTCCCGTCTCCTGCGCGCGATCCCGCTCGTCCTCGAGGAAGGTCGCCTCGTGGACGAGCACCTCCGCCCCGCGCGCGGCCTCGAGCACGGTGGCGGCCGGAGCCGTGTCGCCGCTGAGCACGACCTTCCGGCCGGGCCGCGGCGGCCCGAGCACCTCGTCCGGCGTGACCACGCGCCGGTCGGCGAGCATGACCGACTGCCCCGCCTGCAGCAGCCCGCGCTCCGGCCCCGACGGCACCCCGAGCGCGTCGGCCGCCTCGACGTCGAAGCGCCCGGGCCGCGTGTGCTCGGCCAGGGCGAAGCCGAGCGACTGCACGGCGTGCGCGACCGGGAACGTGACGAGGCGGTACTCACCGCGCTCGAGGACGTCGCCCGGCTGCAGCTCCACGAGCTCGAGCGGGTAGGTCAGCCGCCCGAACACGCGCCGCAGCGCGCCGAACAGCTCCTTCAGCCCGGGTGGGCCGTAGATCGTCAGCGGCAGCTCGCGCCCGCGCAGCGCGAACGTCTTCAGCATGCCCGGCAGGCCGAGGTAGTGGTCGGCGTGGAAGTGCGAGACGAAGACCTCGGGCAGCTCGGGCAGCCCGATGGCCGAACGCAGCATCTGCCGCTGCGTGCCCTCGCCGCAGTCGAACAGCAGCCGCTCGCCCCCCCGCCGCACGAGCAGCGCCGACGGCGCCCGCCGGGCGGTCGGGACGGAGCCCGAGGTCCCGAAGAAGACGAGGTCGAG
>DASSMZ010000106.1:0-4643 GCA_035688325.1 Gaiellaceae bacterium | reverse complement strand
GAGCTGCTGGTGACGACGAAGGCGAGCACGAGCTCGATCGACGTCTTCGCGGTCGGCCACGACGGCCGCCTCTCCGCCGCGCCGGTCGCGAACCCGTCGGCGACGCCGGTGCCGTTCGCGTTCACGTTCGGCGCCGGCGGCCGGCTCGTGGCCGGCGAGGCCGGCGCGAGCTCGGTCACGACCTACGCGGTCGTCGCGGGCGGGACTCTGAGCGACCCGAGGTCGGCGAGCGACGGCCAGGCCGCGCTCTGCTGGATCCAGGGCGTCGGCGACGTCTACTTCGTCTCCAACACCGGCAGCAACGACCTCAGCTCGTTCGCCGTCGGCCCCGACGGGCAGCCGACCCTGCTGCGCGCCGTGGCGGCGACGACGAGCGCCGGCCCGATCGACCTCGCGTCGAGCGGCGGCTACCTCTACGCCGAGACCGGGCTCGCCGGCACGGTCGACGAGTTCCAGGTCGGCCCGAACGGCACGCTCACCTCGATCGGCAGCGTCACCGGCCTGCCGCCGGGCCTCGAGGGCATCGCGGCCTCGTAGCGGCTCGAAGAGGAGGAGGCGGGCCAGGCCCCGCCTCCTCCTCTACCCTTCGGCGCCGTGAGTCGCTACGCCGTTCTCCTGCGCGGGATCAACATCGGCCCGCGGAACCGGATCGCGATGCCGGCGCTGCGCGAGGCGCTCGGCGAGGCCGGCTTCGACGGCGTCCAGACCTACGTGCAGAGCGGCAACGTCGTCCTCTCGAGCAGCGCGAGGGCCGACTCCCTGCGGCAGCAGGTCGAGCAGCTGATCGCGGATGCCTTCCGGCTCGAGATCGCGGTCGTCGTCCGCACGGCCGCCGAGCTGGCGCGGATCGTGAAGGCGAACCCGCTCGGCAAGGTCGCGACCGAGCCCAAGCGCTACCAGGTGACGTTCCTCGAGTCACGGCTTCCGCCGGCGGTCCTCCGCCAGCTGGAGGACGTCGCGGCGCCCGAGGAACGCGTGGTCGCACGCGGCCGCGAGGTCTACGCGTGGCACCCCGGCGGCGTCGCGCGCTCGAAGCTCTGGGCGAAGCTCGCCGGCAAGGGCCTCGGCGTGACGGCGACCTCCCGCAACTGGACCACGGTCGAAGCGCTGCACGATCTCGCCGGCGGCTGAGCCCAGCCGCCGGCGAGATGCAGCTAGCCGTTGCTCAGGTGGCGAGCGCCTTCTGCTTCAGCGCGTCGAACTCGGCGGAGCTGATCGTGCCCGCGTCGAGCAGCTGCTTCGCCTTCGCGATCTGCTCGGCCGGGTCGCTGCCCGCGACGTCGCGGATGTAGGCGTCCGTCTGCTGCTGCGCAGCCTCGACCTGCTTCTGGTTCCGCTCGGCCATGCCCTTGCTCTCGGCGATCAGGTAGATCAGGACGCCGAGGAACGGCAGGATGATGACGAAGACCACCCAGAGCGCCTTCGTCCCGCCTCCGATGTCGTGACGCCGGAAGACGTCGGCGAAGACGGTGATCAGGAGCCAGAACCAGATCACCCAGGCGAAGAAGACGAGCATCGTCCACATGACGTCGAGAAACGGGTAGTTCGCTGCAATCACGCGGTTCCTCCTGTTCGTGGTCGGTCCAGCCTGACGCGCGAGAAGGACGGACGTGTCGTCCCAGCGGGATGATTCGCAGCACGAGCCGTCCGAGTTGAGATAGGCGTGATGATCCGGCTGGCGAAGCAGCTGACGCTGTCGTGGGTCGCGAACGCGGTCGTGCTCGGCGTGGTCGTCGCGGTGCTCGACGGCGTGACGGTCGGCAACGCCGGCGACCTGATCCGGGCGGCGCTGCTGTTCGGGATCCTGAATACGATCCTGAAGCCGATCCTGCGGCTCCTGACCCTCCCGCTCGCGTTCATCACGCTCGGCCTGATCTGGTTCGGCGTCGCGATGGTGATGCTCTGGCTGACGTCCCTGTTCGTCAGCGGCTTCGACATCCACGGCTTCCGCTCGCTCGTCGAGGCGACGATCATCGTCTGGGTCGTGAACGTCGTGCTCGACTTCGTGCCCGGCCCGTGGCGCGGGACGCGTCGGGACTAGGCCGTCGCCGTCGAGAGGCCGGCCGCGACCGCGAAGCCGAGCGTCGTGGCGAGGCCGGCGACGCGGCCGCTCTTCTCCGTCGCCTCCGGGATCATCGAGTCGACGAGCATCACGATCAGCGCGCCGGCGGCGAAGCCGTTGATCGCGGCCTGGAAGTGGCCGCCCGTGGCCTTCGCCAACTCGTAGCCCAGCGGCGTGGCCAGCGCGCAGGCGGCCGCGACGCCGAGCCAGAGGACGCGGATCGAGCGGACGCTCGCGCCGCCCGCGCGCATGTCGACCGCCGACCCGATCGCCTCGGGCAGGTTCGAGACGAAGATCGCGACCAGCAGGGCGACGCTGACGCCGGCGCCGGCGGCGATCCCGATCCCGAGCACGGCCTGCTCCGGGATCCCGTCGAGGAACGCGCCGAGCGCGAGCGCCGTGCCGCCTCCACCGCCGCCCGGGCCCAGGTGCTCGACGGCGCGTGCGAGCACGAAATAGACGAGTGCGCCGGCCGCGAGCCCCAGCCCGACCGCCGTCGCGCCGCCGACCTTCACCCCTTCCTCGAACAGCTCGAAGCTGACGGCGCTGATCAGCGCGCCGGCTCCGAACGAGAGCACGAGCCCGATCAGCCGGCTCGGCCAGGCGCGCGCGAGCCCGAGCAGCATCCCGAGCACGAGCGACGAGGCGGCGACCGCGCCCCAGCCGAACGCCGCGCCCACTGACTACTCCGCTCCGCCCGGCGACGTCATCCGGGCGAGCCTACTCGCGGTCGACCCGAGTCAGCCGGGCTCGCCGTCCGGCTCGAGCGGTGTCGGCTCGAGCGGCGCCGGCTCGCCGTTGCGGGCGGCCTCGCGCTTCTCCTGCTTGGCCTGCCGCTTGAGCGTGCGCTTCTCCTCGACCGCCCGCTCGCGGTTGCGCTTGTTGATGGTCTGCTGCCGCTTCTTGTTGGCCATTCGTCCTTTCGCCTGAGCTGCGCGCGCCGCGACGGGCGGCGCGCGCCTGCTCTCGTTAACCGATCGTCGCGACGTTCTTCGCCTCGGGGCCCTTCGCGCCCTCGGCGGCTTCGTACTCGACCTTCGCGCCCTCGGCGAGCGACTTGTAGCCGTCGCCGGCGATGGACGTGTGGTGGACGAAGAGATCCTTCTCGCCGTCGTCGGGGCTGATGAAGCCGTACCCCTTCGAGTCGTTGAACCACTTCACTGTTCCTGTAGCCATAAAAAACACCTCCTTCTACCTCTCGCGAACGGGTAGATGGGAGGCGTCAGCCGGCCAGTACACGCTCTGTGGAGCTTCTACGCTAGCGCAAGCGTGGCTCAGGCTGCCGTGAGCTCGAGGCAGAGCTCGAGGGCGGCGAGCACGGCCGCGATCGTCCACAGGACGAGCTTGAGGTCGACCGGCGCCGGGTGCGCCGCGCCCGGGCTCATCAGCCCGGGCGAAGCCGGCCGCTCGTAGAGATCCGGGGGAGCCATGACGCCGGGCCGTTGCATTACGCCTCCTATCGGCCCCCCGCAGGAAACCTCGATCCTACGTCTTGGTTCGCAGGTGTCCACTGGCGCTTCGTAGGGTTCCGTCGTGGCTCGCGAGGACGTGACGCTCGAGACCGACGGGGCGGCGCTGGCGGGCACGCTGACCCTGCCGGAGGCGCCCACGCCGGCGCCGGTCGTGGTCGGCGCGCACGGCGCCGAGGGAGGGGCGCGCGACTTCCATCTCTTCCGCCACCTCGAGGCGACGCTGCCGCCGGCGGGGATCGGCACGCTCGTGTTCGACCGGCGCGGCGAGGGTGAGTCGACCGGCGACGCCGGGACGACGACCTACGAGCAGCTGGCGGCGGACGTCCGGGCGTGGCTGCGTCAGCTCGCTGCCGACCCGCGCATCGACGCTGCGCGGATCGGCCTGTGGGGGATCAGCCAGGGCGGCTGGGTCGCACCGCTAGCGGCGGCGGGCTCGAGCGCGGCGGCGTTCCTGGTGGCCGTCTCGCCCGCGGGAGTCAGTCCCGGCGTCCAGATGGACTTCGCGGTGCGGGCGCTCCTGCGCGAGGCCGGGCACGACGACGAGGCGGTCGAGCGCGCGCTCGCGCTGCGGCGGGCGATGGACGCGGTCTCGGCCGGCCGGCTGCCGGCCGGCCAGGCTCAGGCGCTCGTCGACGCGGCGGCCGGCGAGCCGTGGTTTCGCCTTGCGTTCGTCCCCGCCGACGTCTCTCGCGTCGACGCGAGCTGGGCGGAGGAGATGGAGTTCGACATCCGTCCGGCCCTGCGACGGCTCGAGCTCCCGGTGCTGCTCTTCTTCGGCGAGCATGACCGCTGGATCCCGGTCGCGGAGAGCGCCGACGTCTGGCGCGCCGCGCTCGGCCCGGACGCAGACCTGACGGTCGTGTCACTGCCGGGGACGGGCCACGCGGCGACGTTCGCCGCGGACCCGTCCGACTGGCTCGAGCACGGCCCGGTGTCGCCGGACTACGAGCGGGCGCTGCTCGCGTGGCTCCGCGAGCGGCTCTCGTAGCTAGGCCGCCAGCGCCTCGCGCTGCGCGAGCTGCTGCGCCATCTGCTGCGCCTTCTGCAGCGTCGCCTGCTCGCTCTCCAGGTTCTCGTGCAGCAGCGCGACGACGTCCTGCTCGCCCATC
>DASSMZ010000108.1:0-2934 GCA_035688325.1 Gaiellaceae bacterium | reverse complement strand
GCCGGCATCGAGGTCGTGGCGGAGGCGGCGACACACGATCTGGACGGCCTCGTCGATGCCGTGCGCGGCGTCTCGCTTTAGGCTCCGGGCCGTGGTCATCACCTTCCTGTCCGACTTCGGCCTGCAGGACGACTTCGTCGGTACGTGCCACGGCGTGATGAAGCGCATCGCGCCCGGCGCCGAGGTGATCGACATCACCCACGGCATTCCGCCGCAGCAGGTGCTGCAGGGCGCGCTCGTTCTCCGCAACACCCTGCCGTACATGCCCGAGGGCGTGCACCTGGCGGTCGTCGACCCCGGCGTCGGCGGTAGCCGGCGCCCGCTCGCACTCCGCACCGGCGACGGCCGGTTCCTCGTCGGCCCCGACAACGGGCTGCTTCTGCCGGCGGCCGACTCGCTCGGCGGCGTGGCGGACGCACACGAGCTCGCGAACCCCGAGTACGCCCTCGACAGCGTCTCGCGCACGTTCCACGGCCGCGACCTCTTCTCGCCGGCCGCAGCGCACCTGACGCTCGGCGTGCCGTTGGGCGAGCTCGGACCGCCGATCGACCCGGGCGCGCTCGTGCGGCTCGACCTGCCGGTGCCCGAGGTCGGGCAGAACCGCATTCGCGCCGCCGTCCTCTACGTCGACCACTTCGGGAACATCCAGCTCAACCTCGAGCGCCACCACCTCGATGAGGCGGGCGTGCTGCCAGGGGTGACGGTCGAGCTGGAGCTGGCGCTCGACCGCTACTTCGCGACCGCCGCCAGAACGTTCGCCGACGCACGGCCGGGCGACATCATCCTGTACGAGGACTCCTACGGGAACATCGCGATCGCGATCAGCGGCGGGAGCGCCGCGGAGCTGTTCGGCGCGGCGGCGAACCAGGACGTGCGCATCCACCTGCGGACGCCGTGAGCCTGCGCACGCTCGAGGCCGACCTCGGCCGCCGCTTCGCCCGCCTGGCCACGAGGGCGGTCGTCGCGCGGCCGCGGTTGTGGCGGCTCTTCCGCAGGCCGATGCGGGCGCAGTTCGACCGGCTCGCGCCGAGCTGGGCCGACCTGCGGCGGCCGGATGCGTTCGCGGCGCTCGAATCGGCGCTCGAGGCGCTGCCGGATCAGCCGCGGCACGCACTCGACCTAGGCACCGGCACGGGACTCGCTGCCTTCGCGGTCGCGCGCCGCTTTCCCGACGCGGAGGTCACCGGCGTCGATCTCGCCGAGCGCATGGTCGAGCAGGCGCGAGCGGCGACGCCGCCGGAGCTCGCCGGTCGCGTCACGTTCCGGGCCGGCGACGCAGAGCGGCTGCCGTTTCCGGACGACGCGTTCGACCTCGTCGCGTTGGCGAACATGATCCCGTTCTTCGACGAGCTCGCCCGCGTCGTCGCGTCCGGCGGCCACCTCGTATTCTCGTTCTCGTCCGGCTCGCAGACGCCGATCTGGGTTCCGCCCGACCGCCTGCGCCGTGAGCTCGAGGCCCGCGGATTCGCGGAGTTTGCGGACTTCGAGGCCGGCGTCGCGACCGCGCTGCTTGCCCGCAAGCGCGATCGGCTCTAGGCTCTGTGGCACGAGGACGTTCGCGGCGCGGTTGCACCGGCCCGGACGTCCTTTTTTCGCCGGCTCGTGGCTAGACTACTCGGCCGCGGCGAGGTAGCTCAGTTGGTAGAGCACACGGCTGAAAACCGTGGTGTCGCCGGTTCGATCCCGGCCCTCGCCACTCGACCTCCGCGCTAGTCGCCCAGCGGTCGTACGTGGGCGAGCCGCTCGAGCAGGCCCTCGACGAGCTGGCTCTTGAGCAAAACCTCGTCGGCCCCCGCGTCGCGGACGGCGCGATGCAGCTCGGGCGCGTCGTCTCCCGTGAGTGCGATCAGGCAGAGGTGCGGATGGTCACGCCGCAGGCGCGCGGCCGCGCTGACTCCGTCCAGGAGCGGCATGTGCAGGTCGAGCACGACCGCGTCCGGGTCGAGCTGGTCGGTCAGCTCGATCGCCTCGAGGCCGTCTGCGGCGGCTCCGATCACCATCAGCTCGGGCTGCCGGTCGATCAGCTCCTCGAGCGACTTCAGAAACGGCCGGTCGTCGTCGGCGATCAGCACGCGGATGCGGGAATCGTCCGACGGCGGGAGATTCATGACAGACAACGCTAGCCTTGCCGCGGTGCGGGCTCAAGGAACGCAGCACCCGGTCGCCGTCATCGGCGCCGGCCTCGACCTGGGCGCCGGCCGCCGTGGCGTCGACATGGGCCCGTCGGCGATCCGCTATGCGGGCCTCGACGAGCGGCTCGCGCAGCTCGGGCTGCGCGTCGAGGACCGTGGCGACGTCGAGACCGCCGTCGCCGAGGCGACCGAGATGGGCGACGAGCGCATCCGCTACCTGCCGCAGATCAAGGCGACGTGCGAGCGGATCGCGGCGCTCGTCGCGCGGGCGGTCGAGGAGGCGTACCTGCCGCTCGTGCTCGGCGGCGACCACTCGGTCGCGCTCGGGACGCTCGGTGGGATGGCCCGCGCCCGCGGCCAGGGTGGGGTGCTCTGGCTCGACGCCCACGGCGACCTGAACCGGCCCGAGACGTCGCCGACCGGGAACGTCCACGGGATGCCGCTCGCCGCCGCGCTCGGCCTTGCCGGGCCCAAGTTTGCGAGCGACGAGTTCCCGCTCCCCGCCGTCGAGCGGGTCGCGCTGGTCGGCGTGCGCTCCCTCGATCCCGGCGAGCGCGAGCTGCTGGCGGAGCTCGACGCGTGCGTCTTCACGATGAGCGACCTCGACCGCGGCGGCGTCGAGGCCGCGCTGCGCGAGGCGCTGGCGCACGTGGCGGGCGGCGGCTTCGTGCACGTCAGCCTCGACATGGACGTGCTCGACCCTGACGTCGCGCCGGGAGTCGGCACGCCCGTGCGCGGCGGCCTCTCCTACCGCGAGGCGCATCTCGCGTTGGAGCTGGTGGCCGAGGCCGGCGTCCTCAGC
>DASSMZ010000105.1:0-3667 GCA_035688325.1 Gaiellaceae bacterium | reverse complement strand
GCGATCGTCGAGAGCCGGTGCGCGATGATCAGCGTCGTCCGGTTTCGCATCGCCTCGCGCAGGCCGACGCGGATGCGCGCCTCCGTGGTCGCGTCGACGGAGGCGGTGGCGTCGTCGAGGATCAGGATCCGCGGGTCGACCGCGAGCGCGCGCGCGATCGCCAGCCGCTGGCGCTGGCCGCCCGAGAGCGTGATCCCGCGCTCGCCGATGATCGTGTCGTAGCCGTCCGGCAGCCGGTCGACGAACTCGTGCGCCTGCGCAAGCCGCGCGATTCGCTCCACCTCAGCGTCGTCGAGCCCGGGCGCGCCGAAGGTGATGTTCTCGCGCACGCTCGCCGAGAACAGGAACGGATCCTGCGAGATCACGCCGACTGCGTGCCGGAGCGAGGCGAGCTTCACGTCGCGGACGTCGACGCCGTCGACGAGCACGCGCCCGGCGCTGACGTCGTAGAAGCGCGGCACGAGCGAGGTCAGCGTCGTCTTCCCCGCACCCGTCTGCCCGATCAGCGCGATCGTCTGCCCGGGCGCGACGTCCAGGTTCACGCCCTCGAGCACCGGGCGGCCCTCGAGGTACTCGAAGCTCACGTCCTCGAAGCGAAGCTCGCCGCGCCCGAGCGGGAGGTCGACGGCGTCCGGCTCGTCGGCGATTTCCTCCGGCTCGTCCATCACCTGGAAGATCCGCTCCCCCGAGGCCGTCGCGCGCTGCGACTGGCCGATCCACATCCCGAGCGAGCGCAGCGGCATCACGAGCATGCCGAGGTAGAGGTTGAAGGCGACGAAGCCGCCGACCGAGAGCTCGCCGCTCGTCACCATCCGCGCGCCGACGAGGAGCACCGCTCCCTGCGCGAGCAGCGGCACCCATGCGATGAAGGGCACGTAGAGCGCGCGCTGCCGGTTCGCCGTCAGCGTCTGCCGGAAGACGTCCTCGGAGCGCGCGTGGAACTTCGCCGACTCCTGCGGCTCCTGCGCGAACGCCTTCACGACGTGGACGCCGACGATGTTCTCCTCGGCCACGGTCGCGACGTCGGCGAGCTTCTGCTGCACCTCGCGCAGCGTCGGGTGCGCCAGGTGGCTGTAGCGGTAGGCGAGCACGACCAGCACCGGCACGATCGCCAGCGCGATCAGGGCGAGCTTCCACTGGAAGAAGAACAGGACGACGGTCACCGAGACCACGGTGATCACGTTCTGGAAGAAGAAGATCAGGCCGTAGCCGAGAAAGAAGCGGACGCCCTGCAGGTCGACCGTCGCGCGCGACATCAGCTGCCCCGTCTGGTGGCGGTCGTAGAACCCGAACGAGAGGCGCACCAGGTGGGAGTAGAGCCCCTGCCGCATGTCCATCTCGACCGCGAGCGCCTGCTTGCCGGAGATCAGCCGGCGCGCCGCCATGAACGCCGCGCGCAGGATCCCGCACAGCGCGACGGCGCCCACGTAGAGCCAGAGCTGCTGCTTGTCGCGCTGCACGAGCGGCCCGTCGATCACGTGCTTGGTCAGCCAGATGAGCGCGATCGCCGCGCCCTGCGAGAGCGCAGCGAGGACGATCGAGACGATCAGCGAGCTGCGGTAGGGGCGGAGGAACCCGAGCAGGCGGACGAACGTCTGGCGATAGCGCGGAACCTCGGACAACCTTCGAAATCTAGCTTTCCGTTTCGGCCTGACCGACACGCGCGAGCTCTTCACCGATCAGCGCCGCGGCGTCGGCAACGCGCTCACGGTTTGCCGGGTCGTTGAGCCAGCCGCTGGCGCCGGAGGGGTGCGGCAGCGGGATCGCGACGGCGCCGTCGTGCTCGAAGCGGCTGCCGACGCACTCGGTCACGCGCGCGACCCCGAGCAGGCGGCGCGCGGCGAGCCCGCCCACCGGGACGATCAGGCGCGGCCGCATCAGGCGCAGCTCCCACGTGCGCCAGAAGGCGCACAGCTCCTGCTCCCGCGGCGCCGGCGTACGGTCGCCGCGGCCGCTCGCGGCCTTGCCCGGGTAGCAGCGCGTGACCGACGCGCAGTAGAACGTCGCGTAGAACTCGTCCTCGTCGAGCTCGAGCCAGCGGCGGAGCGTCCGGCCGGCGCGGCCGCGCCACGGCAGCCGCTCCTGCCCCTCGACCGCGCCGGGCGCCTGGCCGAAGACGTACGCGCGCTGGCCTCGGTACGGCTGGACGATCGGGAGCGACTCGAGCGGGAAGCCCGCTTCGCTGCACGCGCGGCAGACCCAGTTGTCGCGCTGCAGCGAGCGGATCGACCGGTAGCGCGACCGGCGCCGCGTCAAGAGCGGACGGCCACGAACCAGCGGCCGGCGAAGAGCGTCTCGCCGCCGCCGAGCTCCTCGGCGAGCGCGTCCGGCTCGAAGTAGCGCTTGTAGACCTCCCAGCGCGAGCCGTCGTCGAGGATCCGCTCCTGCCGCTCCTCCGGACGGACGTCCTCGCGCAGGGCGGAGTCGACGACGACGAGCTCGGGCGCCAGCCGGCGCGCCGCGGCGAGGAACTGCTCGCGGTCGGGCTCCTCGAGGTGGCCGTAGAAGTGGCCGGTGAAGACGCGACCGAAGCTGCCGTCTTCGAACGGCAGCTCGAGCGCGTCGCCCTGGACGAACTCCGCGTTCGGCGCCTGCCGTCGCGCCTCCTCGAGCATGGACGCGCTCTGGTCGAGGCCGACGACCTCGCCCGGGAGATGGCGCGTGAGGAAGCCCGTGCCGCAGGCGACGTCGAGCGTGCGGGCCGGCGGAAGGTCGGCGAGGGCGCCGGCGAGCGCGTCCACCTCGCCGTGCCAGCCGGGCCGGTCACGCTCGGCGTACTGCCCTGCGCCGCGGTACCACTGGTCGTACTCGGGCGCACGCCTGTCGTAGTAGGCCTTCACGGTTCCTAGACTACGCGCGTGGCGCGGCCGCTCGAGTCCGTCCCGAACTTCTCCGAGGGGCGCGACTCCGCGACGATCGACGCGCTCGCGGCGGCGCTGGAATCCGGCGGCGCGCGGCTGCTCGACGTGCACTCGGACGCGGACCACAACCGCTCGGTGTTCACGCTCGGCGGCTCCGGCGAACAGCTCGTCGCCTCACTGCTGGCGGGCGTCGCGTGCGCGGCGGAGCGCATCGACCTGCGCCGGCACGAGGGCGCCCACCCGCGCATCGGCGCCGCCGACGTGGTGCCGCTCGTGCCGCTCGCGGAGGAAGACGAGGGCCAGGCGCGGGAAGCGGCGTCGGAGCTGGCGCGGCGCGTGGGCGAGGAGCTCGCGCTGCCGGTGTTCCTCTACGGCCGCCTCGGCGAGGGCCGCGGGCCTGCGTTCTTCCGGCGCGGCGGACCGGAGGAGCTGCAGCGGCGAGTGGACGCCGGCGAGGTCGAGCCGGACTTCGGGCCGCCGCAGCTCTCGGAGCGCGCCGGCGGGGTGCTGGTCGGCGTCCGGCGGCCGCTGATCGCGTTCAACGTCAACCTGCGTGGGTCGCTGGCGGCGGCACGGCAGATCGCGGCCGTCGTCCGGGAGCGGGGCGGCGGCTTCCCGGGTGTTCGCGCCCTCGGTCTCGACCTGCCAAGCGCCGGCCTCGTCCAGGTGAGCATGAACGTCGAGGACTGGGAGGCGGCCGCGCTGCACGCGATCGTGGCGCGGATCGAGCAGGAGGCCGCGACGCGCGGCGCCGAGGTCGTCGGCTCGGAGCTCGTCGGCCTGATGCCGGCAGGCGCGGCGGCCGC
>DASSMZ010000097.1:0-17814 GCA_035688325.1 Gaiellaceae bacterium | reverse complement strand
GCGGCCGCGCCTCTTCCTGCGCACGAGCGAGTTCCTGTGGCAGGAGGGGCACACGGCGCACGAGACCGAGGAGGAGGCGGTCGCGGAGGTGCTGACGGTCCTCCACGACGTCTACGCCGAGACGATCGAGCAGGTTCTCGCGATCCCGGTCCTGCGCGGGCGCAAGACCGACAGCGAGCGGTTCCCGGGCGCGGTCGAGACGTACACGCTCGAGGCGCTGATGCGCGACGGCAAGGCCCTGCAGGCCGCGACCTCGCACTACCTCGGCCAGGGCTTCGCGCGGATCTACGACGTCCGCTTCACCGGCCGCTACGGCGGCGAGCACCACCCGTTCGCCACCTCGTGGGGCGCGACCACGCGCCTCGTCGGCGGGCTCGTGATGGCGCACGGCGACGACCGCGGCCTGCGGCTGCCGCCTCGCGTCGCGCCGGTCCAGGTCGTGATCGTGCCGATCGTCCGCGAGGGCGAGGGCGAGGGCGAAGGCGCGGGCGTCATGGCCGCCGCGACGGCGCTCGCCGAGGAGCTGCGGACGGCGGGCGTGCGCGTCCGCGTCGACGACCGGCCCGAGCACCGGCCCGGCTTCAAGTTCAACGAGTGGGAGCTGAAGGGCGTGCCGCTCCGCGTCGAGCTCGGCGGCCGCGACCTCGCTGCGGCGGCGGCGACCGTCGCCCGTCGCGACACGGGCGCGAAGGAGCAGCTCCCGCTCGCCGGCCTCGCCGGCGCGGTCGCCGTGCTGCTCGACGGCGTCCAGGCGTCGCTGTTCGCGAGCGCGCACGAGGAGCGGGAGCGGCGGACGCTGCGCGATCCGGCGGGCTACGACGAGCTGATCGCGTACCTGCGCGACGCGCACGGGTTCGTCGTCGCGTCGTGGTGCGGCGGCAGCGACTGCGAGGCGCGCGTGAAGGCGGACAGCTCCGCGACGATCCGGTGCCTGCCGCTCGACCTGCAGCCCGGCGAGCGCGCCGCGTGCGCGTGCTGCGGGCGGCCCGCCGCGGCGTCGGCCGCCTGGGCGCAGGCGTACTGACTTCCTTCGGGGGCGCCGCTAGACTGGCGTTCTTGCGAGCCGACGCAGGGACTGGAGCGGTCCGAGTCCGTAGCAGGCGACGCAGCCGGTCCCGTTCGCTGTGGGCACAGCGGGTGGTCGTGCTGGCCGTCGTCTTCGCGGCCGGCGCCGCCGTGCTCGGATTCGCCTTCGCCGGCTCGCCGGGTCGCATCGCCGAAGGCGTCCAGATCGACGGCGTCGACGTCGGCGGCCTGACCGCGGCCCAGGCGCAGGCGAAGCTCGAGGCCCGCGCGGCCGCGCTCGCGCAGGTGCCGATCACGTTCACCGCGGCCGGGCAGGCATGGAAGCTGAAGCCCGCCAGCATCGGCGTCGCGGCCGACTGGAACGCCGCCGCCAGGCTCGCGCTCGACCAGGGCGACGGGCCCGCCCCGCTGCGCGGCTTCAGCCGGCTCGGTGTGCGCTTCTTCGGCGCCGACGTCCGGCCGCCGACGCGCGTGTTCGGGGCCGCGCTCAAGTACGAGGTGGGCCGGATCGCTACGGCGGTCGATCACCCGCACGCCGACGCCGCGCTCGTTCTCGAGCAGCTGCGGCCGGTGATCGTCCCGGCGCACTCCGGGGCCGTGCTCGACAAGGCGGCCGCGGCGGACGAGATCGTGCGCTCGCTCGCGGGCTTCGAACGCGGTCGCATCGCGCTGCCCGTCCGCACCGACGAGCCGAGGGTGCGCGCCGGTGACCTCGCCACGGCCCGGACGCAGGCGCGGACGGCACTCGCGCGGCCGGTGCGGATGAAGCTCGGGGTTGCCTCGTGGTGGCTGCCCAAGCGCCAGCTCGCCGCGATCCTCGCGCTGCCGAAGAACGGCGCGAGCGCGCTCTCGGTCGGCGGGCCGGGCGCCCGTGCCTTCTTCGCCAGGCTCGGCCGCGGGATCGACAAGCCGCCGCGCGACGCGACCTTCCGGCCGCTCGCGTCCGGGCGCGTGGTCGTCGTCCCGGCGCGGCCGGGCCGCGTGGTCGCCGCGGCGGCGACGAGCCGCAACATCCTCGCGGCGGCCCTGGAGAGCCAGAACCGCACCGCCCGGGTCGTCGTCACGTACGCGCGGCCGAAGGTCTCGACCGCCCAGGTGCGTGCGATGGGGATCACGACGCGGGTCGGGCAGTACGAGACGATCTACGGCGGCGACCCGAACCGGATCCACAACGTCCAGCTCGTCGCCCGCCTGATCGACGGCAAGCTGATCGCGCCGGGCGAGACCTTCTCGTTCAACCGCGCGACCGGCGCGCGCACCGCCGACAAGGGCTTCCGCGAGGCGCCGGTGATCATCAACGGCGAGGTCACGAGCGGCCTCGGCGGCGGCGTCTGCCAGGTCTCGACGACGGTCTTCAACGCGGCGTACGAGGCCGGCCTCAAGATCACCGAGCGGACGAACCACGCGCTCTACATCAGCCACTACCCGCAGGGCCGGGACGCGACGGTGAACTACCCCGACGTCGACCTCAAGTTCGTCAACGACACCGACCACTGGCTGCTGCTGCGCACGTACGTCGGCTCGTACTCGCTCGACGTCGACCTCTACGGCGCGCCGCTCCACCGCCGCGTCGAGAGCGTGACGCGGCCGCTCGTCGACACCGCGCCGCCGCCGCTGCAGCGGGTGCCCGACTCGTCGCTGTACGCCGGCCAGACCGCCCTCGTGGACCCTGGCGAGCCGTCGCGCTCGACGAGCGTCGAGCGGAAGGTCTACTCCGCGAGCGGCGCGCTGCTCTACGACGACACCTGGTACTCGTCGTACCGGGCCCAGCCGCGCATCGTGAACATCGGGACGAAGCCGCGCCCCCAGCAGCCGAAGCCGAAGAAGGGCGCGAGCGGGCCGAGCGGTCCCAGCGGGCCGAGCGGCCCGACCGGCCCCACCGGCGTCAGCCCTCGGCGGTAGCGATCTCGTCGGCGAGCCAGCCCGGCACGCGCGTCGGCCGGTGCGTCCGGGCATCGACGCAGGCGTGCGCGGTCCAGCCGTCGGCGAGCAGCTCGCCGTCGCGCTCGACGCGGTAGTCGAAGCGGAAGCGCGCGCCGCGCAGCTCGCCGGCACGCGCCTGCACGACCAGGCGGTCGTCGAAGCGCGCCGGCGTGACGTAGCGGACGTGCACCTCCGTCGTCAGCGCCTCGATCCCCTCCCCGCGCAGGCCCGGGTAGCCGCCGCGGAAGCGCTCGAGGTACTCGATCCGGGCCAGCTCGAACCAGACGAGGTAGGCCGAGTGGTGCGCGATCGCCTGCGCGTCGGTCTCGGCGAAGCGCACGCGCACCTGCGTCTCGAAGCGGAAGTCCACGCGGCCGAGTCTCTACGATCGGCGAGTGGAAGCGCTGGCCGAGCTGATCCGGGAGCGGCAGCCGTGCGTCGTGCTGACCGGCGCCGGCGTCTCGACCGAGAGCGGAATCCCGGACTTCCGCTCGCCGACCGGCCTCTGGGCGCAGTTCGACCCGCTCGAGTACGGCTCGATCGAGGCGTTCCGCGCCGACCCGCTCAAGGTCTGGAGCTTCTACAAGCCGCGCGTCGCGATGCTGACCGGGGCCGAGCCGAATCCGGCGCACCGGGCACTCGCCGAGCTCGAGCGGCGTGGCTTCGTCGACGCGATCGTGACGCAGAACATCGACCTGCTGCACGAGCGGGCCGGCAGCGAGAACGTGGTCGAGGTACACGGCTCGATCCGCACCGCGACCTGCCCCGGCTGCGGCGCCCGCCACGCGCTCGCGCAGGTGCTGGAGCTGCTCGCCGGAGCGGACGCGCCCGTCTGCCCGGCCTGCGGCGCCATCCTCAAGCCGGACGTCGTCTTCTTCGGCGAGCTGCTGCCGGCGGAGGCGATCGAGCGGGCGTACGAGCTCGCGCGAGGGGCCCGGCTGCTGCTGGTCGTCGGGTCGGCGCTCGAGGTCTACCCGGTCGCGGCGCTGCCGGACGAGACGCTCGCGACGGGCGGCGCGCTCGCGATCGTCAACCGCGGCCGCACGCCGTACGACGGGCGGGCCATGCTGAGGATCGACGAGAGCGCGGGCGAGGTGCTGCCCGCGGTCGCGGCGGCGCTCTAGGCCGCGGCGCGCTTGACGGGTCGCTCGTCGAGCACGCGCCTGCATTCGGAGCAGACGGTGCGCTCGACCTCGTACGGAACGCCGAGGCGCTGGAGCAGCACGTAGCTCCGCACGCCGGTGTGCCGGTGGAGTCGCCGTCGATGCGTGGTGATGAGATTGCTCATGGGCCGTAGTCGCAGCGTAGTCCCGGTGTCGGAAGCTACGACGCACGAAAGGGTGAAGAGGTTGTTTCTTTTCGGTTAATTCTGCGCCGGCCGGAGGTACTCTCGAGCACGTGAGACGGGCTCTGGTCTGGCTCCCGCTCGTGCTCGTGCTGGCCGGCTGCGGCTCGACCGCGCACCCGGCCGCCCACGCGGCCACCACCCGGCGGCCGCCGAGCGCTGCGCCCGCACGTCGCTGCGGGGCCGCCGTCGTGCCGGCGGGGAGGCCGGACGTCGCCGTCGTCGCGATCGTGCGCTCGCAGGCGGTCGCCTACCGCGCGCCCGGCCGACGGCCCTTCGCCCGCTTCGGGCGGCTGAACGTCAACGGCTTCCCGACCGTCTTCCGCGTGCTCGACGTCGTCCGCGCGCGCGACTGCAGCGCCCGCTGGTACCGCGTGCAGCTGCCGATCAGGCCGAACGGCGTCACCGGCTACGTGCGGGCCCTCGCCGTCGGCACCGGCGCCGTGCGTTCGCGCGTCGTCGTCGACGTCTCGACGAAGCGGCTGACGCTCTACCGCCGCGGCCGCGCCGTGCTGCGCGCGCCGGTCGCAGTCGGCTCCTCGGCGACGCCGACGCCGCTCGGCCGCTACTACGTCAACCAGCGGCTGATCCCGCCCGACCCGGGCGGCCCGTACGGCCCGGCTGCGATCGGCATCTCCGCCTTCTCGAACGTCCTCACCGGCTGGGCGCAGGGCGGGCCGATCGCGATCCACGGGACGGACGAGCCATGGTCGATCGGGCACGCGGTCTCGAACGGTTGCATCCGCGTCCACAACGACGTCCTGCGGCGGCTGTTCAGGGTGACCCCGGCCGGGACGCCGGTCGTGATCCGTTCGTGAGGCGCGTCGCAGTCGTCCTGGCGCTCGCCGCCCTGCGCGCGGGCGTCGCGGCCGCCCTGGCGGCGACGGCGCGCGACCGCGGCTCGGTCGACCCGCAGACGGACGCGCGGCCGGACGGCTGTGGCCGCGACTACCTGGCGCAGAGCGAGCGCCAGCTCCCGACCTGGGTCTACGTCGGCGACCGCAACGCGCCGGCCGCCGGCCCGCCGCCGCCGCTGCGCCGGCTCGACGGCGTCGTCGGCTCGGCGTTCCAACCCGAGCTGGCCTCGCACCCGACGCCCGAGGACCTGCCGACGATCCACCGCAGCTACGACCTGAACGTGAACGTCCTGCCCGATCCGGCCGATCGCGACCTGCTGGGCGGCTCCGCCGCGACGAAGACCGGCAACTACGCCGGCCACGGCGAGTCGACCGGCCGTGTGCACGTCGAGCGCGAGCAGGGCGCGACGCCCTTCTTCGTGTGGCCCGAGCCGGGCGACCGCGTCTCGCTCGTCGGCTCGTGGGTCTGGGACTGCGGCCACTGGACGGGCGGCGGCGAGCGCACCGAGATCCACCCGTTCGAACTGCTCTGGGTCGAGCGGCGAGAGCACTGGCCGCAGGCGGAAGGCGACCTGTTCGTCTCGACCGACGAGACGTTCGCGGGCGTCCAGGCCGACTGCGCGCACCAGGTCAAGGGCGCCGTCGTCGCGTTCGAGGCCTGCCTGCTGGCGCGCTCGTCGTGGCGGGACGTGAACGGCACCTACCGTTTCCGGCTGCACGTGCCGCCGCGGCCCGCGCCGGGGGCACGGCTCGTCGTCAAGGTCGTCGACGCCGGCAGCTCGAGCGGCGCGCCGCGGGCCCGAGCACGCGCGAACGGCAGCGGCGTCGACGTGACGCTCACGGTGAGCGCGGCGCGCGGGCAGCGCGTCGTCGTCGCGCAGCGCGTACTCGCGAGTTGGACGGGCGCGGCGCCGGCCGACCACGTCCGCGTCCGCTTCGTGCGGCTGCTCGTGCGCCGCGCGATGGATCCCGGCTGCTCCGGCGGGCGTGCGACCTGCGGCTCGAAGGAGACGACGCACGGCGAGCAGGTGTCGTCGGCGCCGGGGGAGTGGAACGTCTACGTCGACGCGGCCGGGACGTGGCGCATGTGGGGCAGCGGCCTGCTGCGCGCCCACGACGGCCAGGTCTTCCGCGACGGGCCGACGCTCGACCTCCGGCTCGCGCGCGGGAAGCCGTGGCGCGTGTTCGTCTTCACGCGCGAGTGCGACTTCGGCTCGCTCGGCAACGCGGACGGCGCCACGCACGCGATGTCGCCGTGCCCGCGCTCCCGCGAGTTCGGCACGTTCGACGGCGACGACGTGCCCGGCCTGGCGGTCGAGCACTTCGCCTCGCCGGCGGCCGCGCTCGGCCTGCACGTGTTGCGCCCGCAGCGCGCCGGCTCGACGTGTCCGGCCGTGAACCGCCTCGGCTGCTACGAGCTCGCCTTCCGCGTCGAGCGTGCCGGTGGGGTATAAAGGCGCCGTGGCCCAGGAGCGTGGACAGGACATCTTCAGCAAGCTCGCCGACCGCGGCGAGGACGTGATCGGCAAGATCACCGACCTTCCGGGCGCGCAGCGCTTCGCCGAGAGCGCCAACCAGCTGCGGGAGCGGGCGGACGAGCTGCAGCGCCGGCTGCGTGGGCTCGACGCGCTCGAGCGCCGCGTGGACGCGCTCGAGCGGAAGGTCGACGCGCTCTCGAAGTCCAGGAGCTCGAGCACGTCGCGGGCGCGGAAGCCGGCGGCGAAGAAGCCGGCGTCGAAGCCGAAGACGCCGCCGCCCGCCTCCTAGCGCGGCACGCGCAGGCGCACGGCCCGCGGCCTGATCTCGAAGCGGACCGGCGTCGTGCCCGGCTGCTCGCCGTCGAGCTCGACGGGCAGCGGCTCCGGCGCGTCGACCTCCACGGTCGAGCCGCGCAGCAGCGTCGCCTTCGGGTGCGGCAGGTGGGTGCCCCGGTAGGTCTTCGGCAGGGTCAGCAGCAGGTCGCGCTTCGTCAGGTCGCCGATCAGGAGCACGTCGAGCCGGCCGTCGTCCGGCTCGGCCTCCGGCACCATCTTCATCCCGCCGCCGAGATAGCGCCCGTTCGCGACGATCACGTCGTGCATTCGGCCGGCGTGCTCCTCGCCGTCGACCCGCACGCGCACCTCGTCGTTGCGCCAGCGCGAGAACACCGCCAGCGTCGCCCAGAAGTACGAGACCTTGCCGCCGAGCGCCTTCGACGTCTCGTTCGTCCGCTTCGCGATCGCGCCGCTCATGCCGGCGCTCGCGACGTTCGCGAAGTACGACTCGCCCTCGCCGCCGGCCCACGCCCGGTAGCGCCCGCGGCCGAGGTCGATCTCGCGCGTGCGGCCGTGCAGCGCGACCTCGACGGCCTCCTCGAGCCTGCGCGGGATCGCGAAGGTGCGGACGAAGTCCCCGCCGGTCCCGCGCGGGATCAGGGCGAGCTCGACGTCGAGGCCGGCGATCCCGTTCACGACCTCGTTCACCGTCCCGTCTCCGCCGACCGCGACGAGCAGGTCCGCCTCCGCGGCCGCCTCGCGTGCGAGCTCGGTCAGGTGGCCGGGGCGCTCGGAGAGGAGGGCGTCGCCGTGGAGCCCGAGCGTCGCCGCCTGGTGGGCGAGCTCGGGCCAGCGTCGGCCCGCCGCGCCGTTCTCGGCCGCGGGGTTGACGAGGAAGACGGTCTTAATGGTCTTCGGTCACGGTCGCGAGCGCCACGCGCGTCATGCGGTCGACGGCCGCTCGGAGCTCGTCGTCCGAGATCCGCGTGAACTCCTCGCCGATCACGATGTCGCTCACGGTCAGGAGGCAGCCGGCGTGCACGCCGCGCAGGGCGCCGATCGTGAACAGCACCGCCGCCTCCATCTCGACGCCGAGCACGCCGCGCTCGGACCAGCGCCGGTGCCGCTCGGGATCCGGGTCGTAGAAGGTGTCGCTCGAGGCGATCGCGCCGACGCGCAGCGACTGGCCGAGCTCCTTCGCCGCGTGCACCGCCGCGTGCACGAGCTCCCAGTCGGCGGTCGGCACGTGCGGCTCCTGGCCGACGTAGTGCCGCGCGGTGCCGTCGGCCGGCACGGCCGAGACCGCGACGATCAGGTCGCCGAGGACGAGGTCGTGCTGGAGCCCGCCGCAGGTGCCGACGCGCAGGAAGCGTTTCACCCCGAGCTGGACGAGCTCCTCCATCACGATCGCCGCCGAAGGGCAGCCCATCCCGGTCGCCTGCACCGCGACCGGCTTGCCTTCCCACTCGCCGCTGTAGCCGAGCATGCCGCGCTCGCCGTTCCGCTGCACCGGGTGGTCGAAGTACGTCTCGGCGATGTACTTCGCCCTGAGCGGGTCGCCGGGGAGCAGGCACGCCTCGCCGTACTCGCCGGGCTCTGCGCGAATGTGGATCGGCATCGGCGAAACCCTAAAGTTGGCTCCATGCCCGCGCTGCGCGAACCGGCGCTGGACGAGATCCTGGCCTTCTGCGCCGAGGACCCGATCGAGCGCGTCTTCCTCGAGGACGTCGCGCGGCGCGGGCTCGGCCGCTTCACCGGGCTCGCGGAGGGCGGCGGCCTCGTCGCGCTGTGCCACGTCGGTACGAACCTCGTCCCGTCCGGCCGCGGATGCGGCGCCTTCGCCGGGCTCGACGGCGCCTCGCGGGCGCGGCTCGTGATCGGGGAGGAAGGCGCGGTCGGCGACTTCTGGGACGTCGCGCGGGCGCGGCTGCCGGCGCCGCGCGAGGACCGGCCGGGGCAGCCGGTCTACGTGCTCGACGACCCGCCCGCGCCCGGCGAGACGCGCGTGCGCGCGGCGACGCCGGACGACCTCGAGCTGCTCGTGCCGGCGTGCGCGGAGGCGCACCGCGAGGAGCTCGGCATCGACCCGCTCGAGCGCGACCCGGAGAGTTTCCGCTGGCGGACACGCGTGCAGATCGACGACGGCCGCTCCTGGCTGTGGCTGGAGGACGGGACGATCCGCTTCAAGGCCGAGGCGTCCGCCTGGACGCCGGCGGCGGTGCAGCTCCAGCAGGTCTGGGTCGATCCGCGGGTGCGCGGCCGCGGCTACGCCCAGCGCGGGATGCGCGACCTCTGCCGCCTGCTGCTGCAGCGGGTGCCGGCGGTCTGCCTGTTCGTCCGCGCCGAGAACGCGCCGGCGATCCGCGTCTACGAGAACGTCGGCATGCGCCACACGATCTCTTACCGCAGCCTGGTCTTCATCTAGCACGATCCCCGTTTGGGGGAGGAACGCCTCGCCGCGTGCGCCGAGAATCCGTCCGTGCGGCGCCTCGGCCTCATCGCGGCTGGTCTTCTTGCCATGACTGCGCTCGCGCTCGTGCTCGCCACGAGCGGCCGCGCGCGGCCGAACCTCGCCCACACGTGCTCGGCGACCGACCGGCAGTTCATCGAGGCGGCGCGCACGAACATGACCGCGATGCAGCTCTGGAGCGAGCAGTACCAGAGCGGCGACGCCTCGGACGCCGACGTGGCCGGGCAGGCGCAGACGGCCGCGAAGATCATGCGCGGCACCGGTCCGACCGACTGGTCGCTCCGGCAGACGCAGCGGCTCGTGGTCGGGATGCTGAGCGAGTACGCGAAGGCGATCCAGGCCCAGGAGAAGCACCGAGACGCCGGGCCGCACATGTACCGCGCGTACGGCCTCGCCAACTTCGCGCACACGGTGCTGCTGCACTCCGAGCGGCCGCTCTCGAAGCTCGGCTGCGACGTCTCGCCCCTGCTCTGATGCGACACTGGCGGGGTGGACGTCGACCCCGCCGAGATCCGCGGCCGCGTCGAGCGGTACATCCGCCAGCACGACCTGATCGAGCACGCCGGCGCGGTGACCGCGCTCGTCTCGGGCGGCGCGGACTCGAGCTGCCTCTGGCACGTCCTGCGCGAGCTCGGCTACCGCGTCGCCGCGCTGCACGTGAACCACGGTCTGCGCGGGGAGGAGTCCGAGGCCGACGCGCGCTTCTGCGGCGAGATGCTCGGCGCCGAGATCGTCGAGGCGCCGCCGCTGGAGCGGCCGACCGAGGACGCCCTCCGCGAGCTGCGCTACTCGGTCGCGACCGACCGCCTGCGCGCCACCGGACACACCGCGAGCGACCAGGTCGAGACGGTGCTCTACCGCCTCGTCTCGAGCGGCGGCACGAAGGGCATCAAGCCGAGGCGCGAGGACGGCGTCGTCCGCCCGCTGCTCACGCTTTGGCGCGAGGAGACGGAGGGCTACTGCCGCGCGGTCGGGCTCGAGTTCCGCCTCGACAGCTCGAACGCCGCCACCCGCCGCGGGCTGATCCGCGAGGAGCTGCTGCCGCTCCTGCGCCGGCTGCACCCGGCCGCCGAGCGCAACCTGCTGAAGCTCGCCGAGCAGCGGCCGACCCGGCTGGACGAGCTGCTCGCCACGGCCGAGGGCTCGCGACGGGTCGACCTCGGCGGCGGCCTGACCGCGGTGCGCGAGTACGACCGCGTGTGGCTCGAGCAGACGCCGGTCGCCCTCGACGGCCGCGTCCGCTGGGGCGAGTGGACGATCGAGTCGGAGCTCGCAGGGCTTAAGGTACGTAGCTGGCGTCCGGGCGACAGGCTCGCCGGGCGCCGGAAGAAGGTTCAGGACGTGTTCGTCGACGCCAAGATCCCGCGGTCGCAGCGAGAGGCGTGGCCACTCGTGGTGCGCGGCCGCGAGGTCGTAGCGGTGCCCGGGTTGGTCGAGGCGCCGGGGATCAGGGCGGAGCGCGGGTGAGCCAGACCGAGCTCGAGGCGGCCGTCGGCGAGGTCCTGATCGACGAGGAGACGCTCGCGGGCCGCGTGGCGGAGCTCGGCGCCGAGGTCTCGGCCGACTACCACGGCCGCGACCTGCTCCTGATCGGCGTCCTCAAGGGCGCCGTCTTCTTCATGGCCGACCTGATGCGCCACCTGACGGTGCCGTGCGAGGTCGACTTCATGGCGATCTCGAGCTACGGCGACGCCACCGACTCGTCGGGCATCGTGCGGATCCTCAAGGACCTCGACATCAACATCGAGGGCCGCGACGTGCTCGTGGTCGAGGACATCATCGACTCCGGCCTGACGCTCTCGTACCTGATCCGCAACCTCGAGTCGCGCGAGCCCGCGAGCCTGGAGGTCTGCGCCCTCCTGACCAAGCCCGCGCGGCGCGAGATCGACGTTCCGGTGCGCTACGTGGGCTTCGAGATCCCGAACAAGTTCGTCGTCGGCTACGGCCTCGACTTCGCCGAGCGGTACAGGAACCTGCCCTACGTCGGCGTACTCGACGAGCATCTGCTACCACAAGCGCTCTAGACCTGACCAATCCGGGTACCGGTAATGCTCATACTGGTTGGTACCCTGTGCCGATAGAGGGCCCGTGAACCGATTCTTCCGCTCAGCGCTTTTCCCGCTCGTCGTCATCGTCCTCCTCGTGTGGCTGGCGAGCCAGACGCTGATCCCGCACGGCAAGTCCTCGGCGAAGGCGACCTTCTCCGACTTCGTCACCGCCGCCAAGCAGGGGCAGGTGAGCGACGTCGAGTTCAACCCGAGCAAGCGGTCGATCACGTACCTGAACGACCAGCAGAAGAAGGCGACCGTCCACTACCCCGCCGACCAGTCGATCCCGCAGATCACGGACATCCTGCAGTCGCAGGGCGTCAAGTACGACTCCAAGGGCACCGGCGGCTTCTCGTGGGTGAGCGCGTTCTTCTCGCTGCTCCCGTTCATCATCCTGATCGCCTTCTGGATCTTCCTGATGAACCAGGTGCAGGGCGGGGGCTCCAAGGTGATGTCGTTCGGCAAGAGCCGCGCCAAGCGGATGGCGCCGGACTCGCCGAAGATCGGCTTCAAGGACGTCGCGGGCGTGGACGAGGCCGTCGAGGAGCTCCAGGAGATCAAGGAGTTCCTCGAGAACCCGAAGAAGTTCCAGGCGCTCGGCGCGCGGATCCCGAAGGGCGTCCTCCTCTACGGCCCGCCCGGCACCGGCAAGACGTTGCTCGCGCGGGCGGTGGCCGGCGAGGCCGGCGTGCCGTTCTTCTCGATCTCGGGCTCCGACTTCGTCGAGATGTTCGTCGGCGTCGGCGCCTCGCGGGTGCGCGACCTGTTCGAGCAGGCCAAGCAGGCGGCGCCCTGCATCGTCTTCATGGACGAGATCGACGCCGTCGGCCGGCACCGCGGCGCAGGTCTCGGCGGCGGCCACGACGAGCGCGAGCAGACGCTCAACCAGCTGCTCGTCGAGATGGACGGCTTCGAGCTGAAGGACAACATCATCCTGATCGCGGCCACGAACCGGCCCGACATCCTCGACCCGGCGCTGCTGCGCCCGGGCCGTTTCGACCGGCAGATCGTCGTCGACCGTCCGGACCGCGTCGGCCGCCGCAAGATTCTCGAGGTGCACGCGAAGGGCAAGCCGATCGCGCCGGAGATCGACCTCGACACGCTCGCGGCCGGCACGCCCGGCTTCACCGGCGCCGACCTCGCGAACCTCGTCAACGAGGCCGCGCTGCTCGCCGCCCGCCGAGGCAAGAAGACGATCGAGCAGGCGGAGCTCGAGGAAGGGATCATGCGCGTGATCGCCGGGCCGGAGAAGAAGACGCGCCTGCTCTCCGAGGAGGAGCGCAAGATCACGGCCTACCACGAGCTCGGGCACGCGATCGTCGGGCACTACCTCGAGCACACCGACGAGGTGCACAAGATCTCGATCATCAGCCGCGACCAGGCGCTCGGCTACACGATCTCGCTGCCGCGTGAGGACCGCTACCTGACGACCAAGACCGCGCTGATGGAGCAGCTCGCGATGACGCTCGGCGGCCGCGCCGCGGAGGAGCTCGTCTTCCACGAGGTCACCACCGGCGCCGCGAACGACCTCGAGAAGGTCACGTCGATCGCGAAGCAGATGATCATGCGCTACGGCATGAGCGAGAAGCTCGGCCCCCGCGTGCTCGGCCGCAACCACGACATGCCGTTCCTCGGCCGCGAGATGGGCGCGGAGCCCGACTACTCCGAGGAGATCGCGCGCGAGATCGACGACGAGATCCGGCGCGTGATCGAGGAGGCACACGAGCTGGCGGTCACGACGCTCAAGACGCACATGGAGGAGCTGCACCGGATCTCGGGCCTGCTGATCGAGCGCGAGACGATCGACAAGGACCAGTTCGAGCGGCTGCTGGCCGGCGAGGACGAGACGACGGTGTTCCCGGACGAGTCGCCGCAGACGCCGCAGACGCCGCCGGCGGAGGAGCGCCGCAAGCGGCCGCAGCCGAAGCCGATCCCGCGGCCGTTCCCGGGCGCGACCATGCAGCCGCCCCCAGAGGGCTCGACGACCTAGCTCAGACGGTGCCGGCGGCGACGCCGGCCTGCCAGCTCGCCCACAGGCGGGCGTAGCGCTCGCCCTGGGCGACCAGCTCGTCGTGTGACGCCGTCTCGACCACGCGACCGTTGTCCATCACGACCACCCGGTCGGCGCGCTCGGCGGTCGAGAGGCGGTGGGCGATGATGATCACGGTGCGGCCCTCGGAGACGGCCGCCAACGCACTCTCGACGACCGCCTCGGTCGCCGGGTCGAGGCTCGAGGTCGCCTCGTCGAGCACGATCACGGCCGGGTCGGCGAGCGCGACGCGCGCGATCCCGACCAGCTGCCGCTCGCCTGCGGAGAGCCGCACCCCGCGGGTCTGCACATCGGTCTGCAGGCCGTCGGGGAGCGACTCGAACCGGTCCAGGGCGCCGATCTGGTCGAGCGCGTGCCGGACCGCCTCGTCCGACGCGGCCGGATCGGCGAGACGGACGTTGTCGGCGATCGTGCCGCTGAAGAGGTGGCCCTCCTGCGGCAGCATCACGATCCGGTGCCGGAGCGAGTCGAGCGCCGCGTCGCGCAGGTCGATGCCGCCGAGCGAGATCGAGCCTTCCTGCGGGTCGTACTGGCGTGTGAGCAGCTTGGCGAGCGTCGACTTCCCGGCGCCGGTGACGCCGACGAGCGCGACGTGCTCGCCCGGCTCGAGCCGCAGCGAGACGTCCTTCACGACCGGCGTCTCCGAGGCCGCGTAGCCGAACGTCACGTCGTCGAGCTCGAGCGCCCCGTCGGCCGGCAGCTCGACGGCGCCCGGCCGCTCGGCGACCGCGTTCTCGGCCCGCAGCAGCCCGACCACCTTGCCCAGCGCCGCCAGACCCTGCCGGAACTCGCCGAGCCACTCGCTGAAGCGCGCGATCGGGTCGAACAGCTGCACGAGGTAGAGCACGTACGCCGCGATCGTCCCCTGCGAGATCGAGCCGTTCTCATACATCGAGGCCGCGACGAGCAACACGCCGATCAGCGCCACCGTCTGCGCCAGCGGGATCATCGTGAACAGCCGGATGTTCACGTACGACGCCCGGCGCCAGGCGCCGATCTGCGCGCGGCTGCGCGGCTTGTACGCCTCGATCGTCCGGCGCTCGCGCCGGAACGCCTGCACGACGCGCACGCCGGTCAGCCCTTCCTGCAGCGACGTCAGCGTCTCGGCCACGCGGTCGCGGATCGCGTGGTAGGCGCGGCCGGCGCTGTGGTGGAACGCCCAACTCGACGCGATCAGCACCGGGAGCGCGACGAGCGAGACGGCGGCCAGCTTCGGCGAGAGGATCACGAGCACGACGACGGTCAGCGCGATCTGGAGTCCGCTGCCGACGACCTCGACGAGCGCCTCCCGCAGGAACTCGTCCAGCGCCTGGACGTCCGAGGTGAGCCGTGAGACGAGCACGCCCGTCCGCTCCTGCTCGAAGAAGCCGAGCGGCAGCGCCTGCAGCTTCGTGAACGCGACGCCGCGGAGCCGGTCGAGGAAGCGCTCGCTGGCGGTGGCCGCCAGCAGCGTCTGCGCGCGCACGACGAACGGCTTGATCAGCGCGAGCACGAGGATCGCGAGCGCCGCCATGTCGATCGGGTGGAGGTCGTGCTTGTTCACGCCGTTGTCGATCGCGTAGCGGACGAGCGCCGGCCCGGCGAGCGTGATCAGCGTCGAGAGGATCACCGCCGCGGCGGCGCCGACGTACAGCCGCTGCACCTCGCGCGTCAGCGGCCGGGTCTCGCGCCAGACCTCGCGGCTCGATGCGCGCTCCATCATCGTCTCGGGTCCGCGGGGCGGCCGCATCGACCGGTCGTTTCAGACGGCCGCCCGGGCAAAGCCCACGCGGCCTGACGGCGGCGTCGCGAGCGCCGCCTCATGCGGCCGCCTCCTCGAGTGCGAGCAGCGCGCGGTAGCGCGGTGACCGCGAGATCAGCTCGCCGTGGGCGCCCTGCTCGACGATCCGCCCGCCCTCGAGCACCGCGACCCGGTCGGCGAGCGCGATCGTCGCCGGGCGGTGCGCGATCACGAGCGTCGTGCGGTCGCGCATCACCTCGCCGAGCGCGGCGCGGATCTCGTGCTCCTTGGTCGCGTCGACGGCCGAGGTCGCGTCGTCGAGGACGAGCACGGCCGGATCGGCGAGGATCGCCCGCGCGATCGCGACGCGCTGGCGCTGGCCGCCGGAGAGCGAGAAGCCGCGCTCGCCGAGGACGGTGTCGAAGCCGTCGGGCAGGTCGTCCACGAACGCCGCCCCCGCGAGCTCGGCGGCTCGCTGCACCTCCTCGTCGCTCGCCTCCGGCCGCCCGAGCCGGATGTTCTCGCGGACGCTCTCGCTGAACAGGAACGTCTCCTCGAACACGAGCGCGACCGCGCGGCGCACGTCCGCGAGCCGCAGCTCGTGCAGGTCGTGACCGTCGAGCAGTACGTGCCCGCCGTCCGGGTCGTAGAGGCGCGCGAGCAGGCCGGCGACGGTGCTCTTGCCCGAGCCGGTCGCGCCGACGAGCGCGAGCGACTCGCCCGGCGCCACGTGCAGGTCGAGGCCGTCGAGCACCGGGTGGCCGTCCTCGTGCCCGAAGCGGACGCCGTCGAGCCGGACGTCGCCGCGGACCGGCCGCTCGAGCTCCTGCGGGTGGCGCGGCTCGCGGAGCGCCGGCTCCGCCTCCAGCACCTCGGTGATCCGGCCGCTCGCCGCGAGCGCTTTCTGAACCGTCGTCACGCGCTGACCGAGGATCCGCAGCGGCCAGACGAGCATCACGACGTAGGCGCTGAAGGCGACGAACGAGCCGACCGTCAGCGTGCCGTCGATCACGCGCCGGCCGCCGAACCAGAGCACGGCCGCGATCCCGAGCAGCGGCAGCATCTCGAGCACCGGCAGGAAGACCGCATCGAGGCGGGCGAGGGCGAGCGCGCGGTCCATGATCTCGGACGAGCGCGAGCGGAAGCGGTCGATCAGCGCGTCGCCGGCGCCGAGGCCCTTGACGACGCGGATGCCGCTCACCGTCTCTTCCACGAGCGTCGACGCGTCGGCCCACGATTCCTGCAGCTCGCGCGTCCCGCGGTCGTAGCGGCGCGAGTAGAGCCAGGCGCCGACGGTGACGAACGGCACCGGGATCAGGACGATCAGCGCCAGCTGCCAGTCGAGCAGGAGCATCACGATCGCGACCGCGACGACCGTCAGCACGTAGCCGATCGTGTGGCCGATCGCGTCCATCATCCGCGCCACGTGCAGCGAGTCGGACGACGCGCGGCTCAACAGCTCGCCGGGCCCGACGCGATCGTGGTACGACGCGTCGAGCCGGAGCGCGTGGGCGAAGATCGCGTCGCGGACGCGGGCGTCCGAGTTGGCGCGGTTGCGGATCGCGTACAGGTGGCGGAAGCCGCCGGCGACGACCTCGAGCAGCCCGACGCCGAGCAGCACGAGCAGCCAGATGTAGAGCGCCTGGTGGTCGCGCGTGACGATGCCGTGGTCGATCGCGTACTTGACGACGAGCGGCGCGGCGACGGCGCCCGTCTGCCAGAGCAGGCCGGAGAGAACGGCGCCGGTGACGCCGTAGGCCTGCGAGCGGACGATCGTGCGCACGAAGCGCCACGCCGCGACGCGACGTTCCTCTGGAACCCCCACGGCCCTAACCTACCCACGCATGGGACCTCCACTCGACCGGCGCTTCCCGCGGCCGTCCGTGATGGGCGTCGTCAACGTCACGCCGGACTCGTTCTCGGACGGCGGCGTGAACCTCGACCCGGTCGCGGCCGCGGCGACGGCGCGCCGGATGCTCGAGGACGGCGCGGCGATCGTCGACGTCGGCGGCGAGTCGACCCGGCCCGGCTCCGAGGGCGTGAGGGCCGAGGAGGAGCTGCGGCGGGTCGAGCCGGTGCTGGAGCGCCTGCAGGGCCGTCCGGTCTCGATCGACACGTCGAAGGCGGTGGTCGCACGGAGGGCGCTCGAGCTCGGCGCGGAGCTGGTCAACGACGTCACCGCCCTGCGCGGCGACCCGGCGCTCGCCGAGGTGGTCGCGGAGAGCGGGGCCTACCTGTGCCTGATGCACATGCTCGGCCGGCCGCGCACGATGCAGGCCGACCCTCGCTACGACGACGTCGTCTCGGAGGTCAAGGCGTTCCTGGAGGAGCGGCTCGCGGCCGCCGTCGCGGCGGGCGTCGCCGAGGAGCGGATCTGCCTCGATCCGGGAATCGGCTTCGGCAAGACGGTCGAGCACAACTTCGAGCTGGTGCGTCGGCTCCCCGAGCTGGCGGCGCTCGGCCGGCCGCTGGTGATCGGCTTCTCGCGCAAGAGCTCGCTCGGCAAGCTGCTCGGCGACCCGGCCGCCACGACCGGCTCGGTCGCGGCCAGCGTCGGCGCGGCGGTGGCCGCGTACGAGCGCGGCGCCACGATCCTGCGCGTCCACGACGTCCGCGAGCAC
>DASSMZ010000104.1:0-2975 GCA_035688325.1 Gaiellaceae bacterium | reverse complement strand
CCGGCAAGTCCGGAGCCGAGGAGGCATCCGCCGAGGACGCCGGCGGCGGCCTTCGCGCGCCGGCGCCGCCCGTCAACGAGGTCGCCGAGCTCGTCGCCGACCTGATCGAGGCGACCGGCCTCGTCTCCGCCGATCGGCTCGCCGCCGTCCGCGGCCGCGTCAAGCAGGGGGGCTCGTTCTCGCAGGCGATCATCGACGAGGGCGTCGCCACGAGCGAGGGCCTTGCGCGGACGCTCGCGAGCCGCTTCCAGCTGCCGTTCATCGACCTGCCGCTGACCGGCGTCTCCGAGGAGGCCGCGCGCCAGGTCCCGACGCACGTGCTCGAGCGCGTCGTGGCGGTGCCGTACGCGCTCGAGGGCGACACGCTCCAGGTCGCGATCGCCGACCCCGGCAACGTGCACGCGATCGACGAGCTGCGGCTCGCGACCCGCTTTGCGCTCGAGCTCGGCGTCGCCGCCCGCGAGGACATCGAGAACGAGGTCCGGCGGCTGATGCGCGCCTCCCAGGCCGCGAGCGCCGTCCTCGACGGCGAGGCCGACCTGCTCGCCGACGCCATCGAGGAGGAGGGCGACGACCTCGAGGTCGACGACGGCATCTCCGACGTCCCGCTCGTCCGGCTCGTCAACTCGATCATCTTCCAGGCGGCCGAGGACGGGGCCAGCGACATCCACTTCGAGCCGCAGGAGGACGCGCTGGCGGTGCGGCTCCGCATCGACGGCGTCCTGCACGAGGTCCAGCGCATCCCGCGCCGGATGATGGCCGGCGTGACGACGCGCCTGAAGGTGCTCGCGAAGCTCGACATCGCCGAGCGCCGCAAGCCGCAGGACGGCCGCATCTCGCTGAACGCCGCCGCCGCCGGCCGGATGATGGACATCCGCGTCGCGACGCTGCCGACGGTCGAGGGCGAGTCGGTCGTGATGCGGCTCCTCGACAAGTCGAAGCGCGCGCCGACGCTCCAGGAGCTCGGTCTCTCCGACGAGATGCGCGTGAAGATGGAGGGCCTGATCCGGCGGCCGACGGGCGCGATCCTCGTCACCGGCCCCACGGGGTCGGGCAAGTCGACGACGCTGTACGCGGCGCTGACCGAGATCAACCGCCCGGAGATCAACATCATCACGGTCGAGGACCCGGTCGAGTTCCGGCTCAACGGCGTCAACCAGGTGCAGATCAACGCGCGGGCCGGGCTGACGTTCGCGGCCGCGCTGCGCTCGATCCTGCGCTCCGACCCAGACGTGGTGATGGTCGGCGAGATCCGCGACGGCGAGACGGCCAAGATCTCGATCGAGGCCGCGCTGACCGGCCACCTCGTCCTCTCGACGCTGCACACGAACGACGCGCCTGGCGCGATCACGCGCCTCAACGAGATGGGCGTCGAGCCGTTCCTGACCGGTTCCGCGGTCTCGGCCGTGCTCGCCCAGCGCCTCGCGCGCAAGCTCTGCACGCACTGCTGCGAGCTGTACACGCCGACGACCGAGGAGATGATCAAGGCGCGCGTCTCGCCGGACGTCGCGGCCGCGGCCGACGGCGTCGTCTTCTACCGGAAGCGAGGCTGCCCGCGGTGCGGCCAGACCGGCTACAAGGGCCGGATCGGCGTCTACCAGCTGCTCGTGATGAGCGAGAACCTGGAGTCGCTGGCGGCGTCGAAGGCGAGCCGCGAGGAGCTCGAGCGCGCCGCGATCGAGGAGGGCATGCAGACGCTGTGGGACGACGGCCTCGCCAAGGTCGCCTCGGGCCTCACGTCGCTCGAAGAGCTCGCCCGAGTCACCGTCTGACGGTGCAGGCGCGACGAGGCGCCCAGCGTGAAGGCCTCGGCCGTAGGCCGAGGGTCTGCGCGGGTTTCGTTACGCCGCCTGGACGTCGCAGCCGAGGTACATCAGCGCCTCGACCGCTTCCGTGACGAAGGCCGTGGCCTCGCGCGCGTCGGCGAACGTGTACGGGCCAGGGCGCCGCGCCTGCGCGTTGCCGAGCGGGAAGACCTCGGCCTCGACGACGCACGAGTCGCCGTGGTCGACGGCCCGCATCACGGCGACCGAGCGGCCGTCGCGGCGCGCGTGGCGGACGAACAGCTCGTTGCCGCCGGTCACCGCGCCAGCGTGACCGCGTTCGCGGCCGCCTGGGCGACCGTGTCGCGGTCGGCGAAGCCGTTGAGGCGGACGAAGAGCGTTCCCGGCCGCTCGAAGACGAGCACCGCGGGGCCGTCAAGGACGCGGTCGGCCGGCGTCGGGGCGCCCGTCAGCAGCGCGCTCAGCGGCGCGACGATCTTGTTGTCGGCGACGTCGAACGCGACGAAGCCGACGTGCGCCGCGGCGGCCCCGTGCTTCGCCTCGTCGGTGGCCATCGCGTCGACGCTCGAGTCGGGCGTGTAGAGGGAGACGACCACGACCGGGTGCGCGCGCAGCGCCATCGCGAGCGCCGACGGCATCCCGTCGATCACGGCCGGCGTGTGCGGCTTCGGCTTCGCCGCGACCTTCGGCTTGGGCGCGGGCCTGACCGCGGGCTTGGCCTTCACGGCCGTCGCCTTCTTGGCGACCACGACCTTCTTCGTCGTCGCCTGCTTCGGCGCCGCCGCGACGTGCTTCTTCACCGGGTGCAGGGGCTTGATCACCGGCTCCGCGGCGCTCGAGGAGCTCTGGCCGCGTCCGAGCATCAGAAACCCGCCCGCGAGGGCGAGCACCGCGACGCCGACAGCCGCAGCGAGAACCGGAAGACGTGCGTCCAGGCTCACACCGTTCCTATCGGCAATCGGGGGCCGGCGCTTGACGGGCAAAACGAAGGGCGCGGTCGCCCGCGCCCTTCGTCGCCGGTCGTGAACGATCGTCAGCAGTGGCCGGGGGTGATGTCGGCTCCCGGACCGGACTTGTGGTAGAAGACCGTGCCCGGCGACGTGTTGACGATGCAGTACGTCGTCGAGTTGGCGACCGAGATCTTGATGTTCTTGATCCCGGCGTCGTACGAGGCCTGCAGCTTCGTCAGGG
>DASSMZ010000054.1:0-20825 GCA_035688325.1 Gaiellaceae bacterium | reverse complement strand
GATCACGCCGTAGCCGTCCGGGACGTCGAGCTCGCCGGCGGCATGCTGGGTGCCGCGCACGCGCGGGAGCTCGTCCTCCTCGGCCGGAACCTCCTGCGGCTCGGGCTCCGCTTCGGCCCGCGGCTCGGGCTCCGCCTCGGCCCGCGGCTCGGGCTCGGCCTGCGCGTCGGGCGCCCCGGCCTCCGGCTCCTCGGCCGGCTCGCCCACGGCGTCCGGGTCCTGCCAGACGTCTTCGCGGCGTTCCTCCTCCGGCTCGCCGATCCCGAGCCGTGGCTGGTCGAGCCCGTCGCTCATCTCTCCTCCGTGTCGAACTTCAGGTCCTGGTGGTGCAGCCTGTGCCCCAGTTTCGCGCGCTTGGCGGCTAGATAGCGCCGGTTCTCGGGGTTCGGGGGCACCTCGATCGGCACCTGCTCGACGACTGTCAGGCCGTAGCCCTCGAGGCCGCTGATCTTCTTCGGGTTGTTGGTCAGGATGCGGATCGTCGTCAGGCCGAGGTCGGCGAGGATCTGGTTGCCGATCCCCCACTCGCGGGCGTCCGCGGCGAAGCCGAGCTCGAGGTTCGCCTCGACCGTATCGAGCCCCTGCTCCTGCAGCTCGTAGGCCTTGAGCTTGTTCAGCAGCCCGATGCCGCGGCCCTCCTGCGCCATGTAGAGCAAGACGCCGCGGTCCTCGCGCGAGATCTGCCCCAGCGCGTGGTCGAGCTGCTCGCCGCAGTCGCAGCGCAGCGAGTGGAAGACGTCGCCCGTGAGGCACTCGGAGTGGACGCGCACGAGCACGTCCCGCGCCCCGTCGACGTCGCCCTTCACGAGCGCGAGGTGGTGCTTGCCGGTCAGCCGCTCACGGAAGGCGACGGCCTGGAACTCGCCGTAGGCCGTCGGCAGGCGCACGGCGGTGGTGCGCTCGACGAGCTTCTCGTGCCGGCGACGGTGCTCGATCAGGTCGGCGACGGTGATCAGCTTGACGCCGTGCCGCTCGCAGTACGGGATCAGGTCGGGCACACGTGCCATCGTGCCGTCGTCGTTCATCACCTCGCAGACGACGCCGGCGGGGTTGAGCCCGGCGAGCCGCGCGAGGTCGACGGCGGCCTCCGTCTGGCCCCCGCGCCTGAGCACGCCGCCCGCGCGCGCCCGCAGCGGGAAGACGTGGCCCGGCTGGACGAGATCGCCGGCGCCCTTGCTCGGGTCGATCGCGACCTGGATCGTGCGCGAGCGGTCCTGCGCCGAGATCCCGGTCGAGATGCCTTCGCGCGCCTCGATCGAGACGGTGAACGCGGTGCCGAACGGCGTCTCGTTGCGGTCGCTCATCGGCCGCAGCCGCAGGTCGTCGCAGCGCTCCTCGGTCAGGCAGAGGCAGATCAGGCCGCGGCCGTGGGTGGCCATGAAGTTGATCGCCTCCGGCGTCGCGAACTGCGCGGCGATCGTGAGGTCGCCTTCGTTCTCGCGGTCGGCGGCGTCGACGACGACCACGAACTTGCCGTGGCGGATGTCCTCGATCGCCTCCTCGACGGTGGCGAAGCCGGCTGCGCGCTCCGTGGCGTCCATCGCTCGGATCGTAGTCTCAGGCGGCGCCGAGGCGCTCCGCGTACTTCGCGAGCAGGTCGACCTCGACGTTGAGCTCGTCGCCGGGGGCAGCCGCCCCGAGCGTCGTGTGCTCGAGCGTGAACGGGACGAGCGCGAGCTCGATCCCGTCCTCGCGCAACGCCGCGATCGTCAGCGACACGCCGTCGACGGCGATCGAGCCCTTCTCGACGCAATAGCGCAGGAGGTCGCGCGGCAGCCGGAGCGCGAGGCGGGCGCCCTCGCCCTCGGGCGCGAGCCGCTCGACCTGCGCGGTGCCGTCGACGTGTCCCTGGACGAAGTGGCCGCCCAGCGGCTCTCCGGCCCGGAGCGCGGGCTCGAGGTTGACCTGCGACCCCGGCGCGAGGCGCCCGAGGTTCGTGCGCGCGACCGTCTCCGGAACGGCGTCGAACGCGAGGCTGCCGCCGGCGGCCGCCGTGACCGTCAGGCAGCAGCCGTTGACCGCGACGGAGTCGCCCGGGGTGGCCTCGGCCGCGGCCCGCGGAGCCTCGACGCGGAGACGAAGCCCGTCACCGCTGCGGTCGGCCGCCGCGACGCGGCCCTGCTCGCGCACGATCCCCGTGAACACCGCTCGAAGCCTAGTGCGCCGCCTGTGGACGAACCGTGACGCTCTCGGCACGAAGCGTCACGGACACGCGCGCCGTTGCCGCATATGCTCGCCTCGGGGAGGAGGCCGGGCGAACCGTACTAAGGGACGGTCGGCGGTTCAGGGGTCGCGCAGGTAGGCGGTGATCAGGACGTCGTCGCCGACGCGCTCGGCCGAGACGTGGCGGAGCTCACGCGGCTCGCGAAGATCACCGAACGCGCGCGGCCCGCTGCCGGACAGCGCCGGCGCCACGAACACGAGCAGCTTGTCGACGAGGGCCGCGGCCAGGAATGCCGTCGCGAGCGTGGGGCCGCCCTCGAGGAGCAGCGAGCGCACGCCCTCCGTCCCGAGCGCCCCGAGCTCGTGCTCCAGCGGCCCGCTGCGCAGCTCGAGCTCGGACCCGGCCGGCAAAGGGCCGCGCCCGAACGCCAGCCGCCGCGGCTGCCGCTCCGCCCCCACGCCGCGGGCGGTCAGCGCCGGGTCGTCGGCGCGCACGGTGCCCATCCCGACCGCGACCGCATCCGAGGCCGCGCGGAGCTCGTGCACCCGGCGGCGGCTCTCCTCGCCGGTGACCCACCGCGAGCCCGGCACGGTCACGCGGCCGTCCACCGTCGCCGCGACCTTGTACGTCACGAACGGCCGGCCGTCCGCGATCCAGACGCGCCAGGCCTCGTTCTGCACCCGCGCCGCCCAGAGGTCGACGACCTCGACCTCGACGCCTGCCGCGCGCAGCCGCTCGAATCCCGCGCCGTTCACCTTCGGGTTCGGGTCGCCGACGGCCGACACGACTCGCGCGACGCCGGCCGAGACGACGGCGTCGGCGCACGGCGGCGTCGTGCCGTGATGCGAGCACGGCTCGAGCGAGACGTAGAGCGTCGCTCCCCGCGCCCGTTCACCGGCCGCCGTCAGCGCGGCGACCTCGGCGTGCGGGGTCCCACGGCCGGCGTACCAGCCCTCGCCGACCACCTCGCCGTCGCGCTCGAGCACCGCGCCCACGAGCGGATGCGTCCCTTCGACTCGTCCGCGCCCGCGCTCGGCGAGCTCGAGCGCCCGCCGGAGGCTCACGCGAGGTCGTGAACCAGCCGGCGGTACGCGCGCGGCAAGTCCTCGCGCCCGAAGATCGCGGTCGCGGCCACGAACAGGGACGCACCGGCCTCGTGCAGCTCACGGATGTTCTGCGGCCCCACGCCGCCGTCGACCTGGACGTGCACCGACTCCGGCACGAGCGAGCGCAGCTCGCGCACCCGCTCGATCGACTCCGGGATGAACGCCTGCCCGGAGTAGCCCGGGAAGACGCTCATGCAGAGCGCGAGGTCGACCTGGGCCTCGCGCGCGGCGCGTGCCGCGTCCTCCACCGGCGTGTCCGGGTTGAACGCCATCCCGATCTGCAGCCCGTGCTCGCGCGCGAGGGCCACGACCGCCGGCAGGTCGTCGCACACCTCGTAGTGCACGGTCACGCTGTCGGCGCCCGCCTCGGCGAACTGCGGGATGTGCCGCTCCGGCGCCTCGACCATCAGGTGGCAGTCGAGCGCGCCGCCCGCTCGCTGCACGATCGGCGCGATCCACTGCAGCACGATCGGCCCCGTCGTGATCGGCGGGATGAAGTGCCCGTCGCCGACGTCGAAGTGGAACACGCGGCACCCCGCGCGCAGCAGGATCTCGACCTGCTCGCCGAGGCGCGAGAAGTCGGCCGCGTAGAGCGACGGCTCGACCTCGACCGTGCGGATCCAGTCGTTCCAGCTCATGCGGCGGATATTCGCAGCCGGGCGACGAAGAACCCCGAGGTGCCGTGCACGTGCGGGAGCGTGAGCAGGAACTCCGGCCGTCGTGGATGCGCGAAACGCGGCCACTCCGCGCCGAGCGGCTCGACCTCGAGCCCGCTCGCGTCGACCACGGCCTCGTTCTCGTCCGCGTTGATCGTGCAAACCGCGTAGGTGACGACGCCGCCGCGCCGGGTGTGCTCGGCGGCCGCGCGCAGGAGGGCCAGCTGCAGCTCCGGCAGCGGCTCGGAGCGCCAGCGCAGGTCGGGCCGGCTCGCGAGCACGCCGAGCCCCGAGCAGGGCGCGTCCACGAGCACGCGGTCGAAGTCGCCGAGGTCGTCCGGCAGCTCGAGCGCGTCGGCGTGCACGACCCGCACGTTCGCGGCGCCGAGCCGTCTGCAGTTCTGCTCGAGCTCGCGCGCGCGGCCCTCGTGCAGCTCGACCGCGACGACTTCCGCGGCCGCCTCGGCGAGCTGTGTCGTCTTCCCGCCGGGCGCGGCACACAGATCGAGCACGCGCTCGCCCTCCTTCGTCCCGACGGCCAGCCCGGCGAGCTGCGAGCCACGGCTCTGCGGCCAGACGAAGCCCCCGGCGAGGTCGCTCTCGTCGACGCGGTCGACGTGCAGCGCTCCCGGGATCTCCTCGTCGGGATCGCCCACGACCGGGCCGCGCCGGAGCGTGTTCAGCCGGACGACCGTCTCCGGCGCCTCGTTCTCGGCACGCATCAGCGCCCGGGCGTCGTCGGCGCCGAGGTCGCGCCACCAGACCTGCGCGACCCAGTCGGGATACGAGTGCCTGAGCGCGGCCTCCTCGGCAGTCCCCTCCGGCAGCGACTCGACCAGCCCGGCGAGACCGAGCGCCAGCCGCCGCAGGACCGCGTTCGCGAACTTGACCGCCCGCTCGAGCCCGGCAGCGCGAACGAGCTCGACCGACTCGTTCACGGCCGCGTGGACGGCGACGTCCGAGAACGCCAGCTGGTACGCGCCCAGGCGCAGCGCCGCCCGCACCGGCGGGTCGAGCTTCGCGACCGGGCGTCGGCCGAGCTCCTCGATCCCGTGGTCGAGCGTGCGCACCCGCTGCACCGTCCCGTAGGCGAGCCGCTGTGCCAGCGCCCGCTCGCGCGCGTCGAGACCTTCGGCGGCGGAGCGGAAGACCCGGTCGGCGTAGGCGTCCTCCTCGAACACGCGCAGCACGGTGTCGTAGGCGGCGCGGCGCGCAGGCGAGATCACGGCACGCGGGCGACGAAGATCGCCCACCCGAGCAGCGTGCGGTGCCGACGCAGGTAGCGATCGCGCTCGTGCCGGCCGCGCTCGCGGAACTCCTCGGCCTGCGGATCGTCGGGATTGGCCGCGAGCCATTCCTCGAGCGCGAACCAGTGGAGCGACTCGTACCGGTCCCAGTCGTCCTCGGAGGAGGTGAGCAACGAGACGACGTCGACGCCGACGGATTCGACGCGGTCCAGGGTCTCGGCGAGCGGCAGGAAGTCCTCCTCGCCGACTCGGCCCCGCTGCGGGAAGCGACCGCCGCCCTCCGAGGGCGCGCGCACCTCCGGCAGCGGCCACTCCCGCCAGTACGGCTCGCCCACGGCGATCAGCCCGCGAGACGGCACCGCGTCCTTCAGCGCCCGCACCGTCGGCACGAGACCGTCGAAGGCGAACGACGCCCCGAGGCACAGCGCCGCGTCGTAGCGGCCGCGCTCGATCGCGAACTCCTTGGCGTCCGACTCGACCACCTCGACCAGCTCGGCCACACCGGCGGCCCGGGCGCGCTCGCGGGCGACGGCGGCGAACTCGGAGCTGAGCTCGACCAGCGTGACGTGGCAGCCGAGCTCGCTCGCGAGCAGCACGGCGGGGCCGCCGCGGCCGCCGCCCACGTCGAGCACCCGCGACGAGCGGTCGAGACCGAGCAGCTCGCCGAGCCGGCGGATCTTCTCCGGGCTGGTCGGGTTCTGCAGCTCGTGGCGCGACTCGACGACGGCGTACCACCACGGCATCAGCGCAGCCCCCGGAGGAACTCGTCGTAGCTCATACGCCTGCGCCCGTCCGGCTGCACCTCGAGCGGGACGAGCTCGTTCCCCTCGACGCGCGCCCGCCAGATGGTAACCGGCCGCCCGTGCAGCTCGGTGCGGGCGCCGATGTGCGGCGAGAGCGCGCGCACCCGGTTCGCCAGCTCCTGCGCCGGGCGGCTCCAGTCGAGCACGCGGTCCTCCGGTCGGATCTTCTCGGCGTACGTCACGCCTGCCACGGGCTGCGGCCGCAACTCGGGCTCCGGCAGCACCTGCTCGAGCAGCTCGGCGGCGAGCTCGCCGGCGCGCGCCGAGACGGCGCCGAAGTCGTCGCCCGGTGCGATCGGGAACGCCTGCTGCGCCGCGATCGGCCCCGCGTCGAGCTCCGGCGCGAGCTCGATGATCGTCACGCCGGTCTCCGCGTCGCCGGCCATCAGCGCGCGCTCGATCGGAGCGGCGCCACGCCAGCGCGGGAGCAGGGACGGGTGCACGTTCAGCCAGCGCGCGCGCTCGAGCACGTCCTCCGGGATCAGCACGCCGTAGGCGGCGACGACGACCGTGTCGACGCCGGGGTCGAAGCCGGCGAGCCGCTCCGGCTGGCGCACCTCGATCCCCAGGAGCTCGGCGGCCTCCTTCGCCGGCGGCGGCGCGAGCTTGCGACCGCGCCCCTGCGGGCGGTCGGGACGCGTCAGCAGATACGCGACCTCGTGCCTCGACGCGAGCCGCTCGAGCACGTCCGCGCCCAGCGGAGCCGTCGCGGCGACGGCAAGGCGCACTAGCGGACGAGGACCGGCTGCGGGCGGAGGATCGCGAGCGCCTCGCGCCGCGCCTCCGGCGTCGTGCGGTCGAGGATCAGCACGCCGTCGAGGTGGTCGAGCTCGTGCTGCGCGATCCGCGCCGGCAGGCCCTCGAGCTCGAGCGTGACGTCGTTTCCCTCGGCGTCCTGGCCCTCGACCGTGACGGAGGCGTGCCGCTCGACCGGGATCACGACCCCCTGCAGCGACAGGCAGCCCTCGGTGTCGCTCTCCCGCTCCTCGGAGGTGACGGTGAAGCGCGGATTGACGAGCACGATTGGCTCCGCCTCGGGATCGGGCAGGAACGCGAAGACCCGGCGCAGAACGCCGACCTGCGTCGCCGCCAGGCCCAGGCCGTTCGCCTCGCGAAGCAGGCGGCGCAGCTGCTCGACCAGCTGGCCGAGGTCGGCGTCGAACTCCTCGACCTCGTGCGCCCGCATGCGCAGGACCGGGTCCGGGTACTGCCGCACCTGGGCCAGCGCGACGCGCCGGCGCGCCTCCGCCTCGGGGTCGAGCTTCTTGGTCCGGACCTCGCCGCTTTCGTCCGCCACGGCGCCAATTGTATGAGGCGCTAGAGGCTCTGCGGGTCGACGTCGACGACCGCCGTCACGCCCGCGCGTCGCATGGCCGGCGCCGCCGCCGCGAGCAGCCGCGCCGCGCGGGCGGCCACCCGTCTCGGCTCGTCGGTCTTGGCCACGAGCTGGGCGCGGTGGCGGCCGCGCAGGCGCAGGAGCGGCGCCGGGCCGAGCGGCTCCTCGCCGAGGCCGGCCTTGAGCGCGTCGAGCAGCGCGGCCGGCGCCTGGTCGTCGGGGCCCGTCGCGACGACCCGGACGAGGTGCCGGAACGGCGGGTAGCCGAGCTCCTTCCGTCGCGCCAGCTCGTCGGCGAGAAACCGCGGTACGTCGTGGTTCGCCGCCAGCGCGAGCGGTCGCGAGTCGGGCTGGAACGTCTGCACGAGCACGCGTCCCGGCGCGTCGCGCCCGCTGCGCCCGGCGAGCTGCGTGACGAGCTGGAACGTGCGCTCCTCGGCGCGAAAGTCCGGCAGGCCGAGCCCGGTGTCGGCGTCGACGACGGCCGCCAGCGCGACGCCGGCGAAGTGGTGACCCTTCGCGACCATCTGCGTCCCGAGCAGCACCGCGCGGTCGGTCTCGCGGAAGCGCCGCAGCGCCGACGCGAGCTCCTCGGGGTCGGAGGCGGTGTCGGCGTCGAGCCGGATCAGCTCGAGCTCCGGCACCTTGACCGCGAGCTCGCGCTCGAGCCGCTGCGTGCCCGCGCCGATGCGAGCGAGCTCGAGCGAGCGGCAGACCGGGCACTCCGACGGCTCCGCCTCGGCGTGCCCGCAGTGGTGGCAATGCAGCTGCGCATCGCGGTGGAGCACGAGCGCGACGTCGCAGAAGGGGCAGCGGAAGGTCGTGCCGCAGGCGCGGCAGTGCAGCGCGGGCGCGATCCCGCGCCGGTTGAGCAGCAGGATCGCCTTCCCGCCGCGGTCGGCGATCGTCCCGAGCTCGGCGAGCAGAGGCGCGGACAGCGGGTAGCCGGCCTCGCGTCGCAGGTCGACGATGCGCACAGGCGGCAGCTTCGCGCCGAGCCGCGCGCCGAGCTCGAGCCGCTCGAGCCGCTCCCAGCTCTCCGGCCGCGGCGTGGCGCTTCCGTACAGCGCGACGGCGCCCTCGAGCGCCGCCCGCTTGGCCGCGACCGTGCGCGCGTCGTAGCGCGGGTCGGACTCCTGCTTGTACGACGGGTCGTGCTCCTCGTCGACGCAGATCAGGCCGACACCGTGCATCGGCGCGAAGATCGCCGAGCGGGCGCCGACCACGACGCGCGCCTCGCCGCTCGCGATCCGCTCCCGCTCGTCCCGGCGCTCGGCGTCGCTGAGGCCCGAGTGCAGGATCGCCACCGAGTCGCCGAAGCGCGCGCGGAAGCGGCCGACGGTCTGGGGCGCAAGCGCGATCTCTGGCACGAGCACGATCGTGCCGAGCCCGCGCTCGAGCGCAGCCGCCGCCGCCTGGAGGTAGACCTCGGTCTTGCCGCTGCCCGTCGCGCCGTAGAGGAGGAAGTGCCCGCCGCCGGCGTCGAGCGCCTCCGTCACGCGCGCCAGGGCTGCCTCCTGCGCGTCGCTCAGGCGCTGCGGCGGCGCCTCGCCGTCGAGCGACTGCCGCTCGCCCGGCGGCACGCTACGCGTTCTGGTGTCACGCGCCTTTCGGCGAACCGGAGCGATGAGCGCAAGCGCCCGCGCCGGCGTCGAGCCGTAGTACTCCGCCAGCCAGAGCGCGAGGTCGACGAGCGCGGCCGGCAGCTCGTGCACGACCCGCTCGACCGGCCGCGCCTCCACCCCGCGCGGCGGAGCGTCGACGACGTCGACCACGACTCCTCGCGCTCGGGCCCGCCCGAACGGCACGGAGACCACCGCTCCCTTGCCGGCGCCGTCCGGCAGCTCGTACGTGAACGCGCGGCCGCCGAGGGCGCGCGTGGTGACGAGCGGGACTACGGTGCCGAAGCGCACACGGCCAACGCTAGACGCCGGCCGCGACGAGCACGAAGTCGGTCGCGAAGCCGAGCGTCAGCCCGAGCAGCAGCCCGTAGGCGGTGACCGTCTTCGAGGAGAAGAGCCGGCAGACGTTCAGCAGCTCCATCACCACGTAGAGGATCGAGCCGGCCGCGAGCGAGAGGAACAGGATCGACACTGCCGTCGACGTCCAGGCCTGGCCTACAAGGGTCCCGAAGAAGGTCGGGAAGCCGCCGATCACGCCCAGGAGGGCAAGGAAGCGCCAGCTCGGCGGCTCGGCGTCGCCGGTCAGCGGCGCGACGATGCCGAAGCCCTCGGTCGCGTTGTGCAGGGCGAAGCCGATCACGAGCACGTAGGCGAGGCTGAGGTTGTCGAGCGCCGCGGCCTGCCCGATCGCGAGCCCTTCGGAGAAGTTGTGCAGGCCGATCCCGGTGGCGATGAAGAGCGCGAGCCAGCGCGCCGGGGTGAGCCCGACGAAGTGCGAGCGCTCGACCTCGGTCGCCGACGCCGCGCCCGGTCCGAGGAAGCTCTTGCGGCGCCGCGCCTTCATCCACGAGTCGTAGTAGACGAGGCTCATCAGGCCGACCGTGAAGCCGGCGAAGGCGAGCCCGGCGTAGCCGCTGAACTGCCCCCAGTCGCGCGCCTTGAGCGCGTCCTCGACCGGGCCGATCGCCTCGGTGAGGACGTCCCAGAACAGGAACAGCAGGATCCCGGTGGCGGTCGCGCTGAGAAAGGCCTTGAAGCTCTGCCCGACGTCGTGCAGGCGGCCCATCGGCAGGCCGATGAAGATCGTCAGGCCCGCGATCAGCCCGAGCAGCAGGATGTGCCCTGTGGACAAAGCCGTCGCACCGTAGCACGTGGTGTAAGGGCGCCCTTACACGACTCGCATCTAGCATTGCGGCGTGGCGCAGGGACACTCGGTCGACGAGTACCTCGAGACGATCTACTTCCTCGCCTTCCCGATCGGCGAGTACCGCCCGCAGCGGACCGGGTCGCCGACGCTCGCGTCGCGAGTCGCGGAGATGCTCGGCGTCTCGCGCGCCTCGGCCGGCGAGATGCTGAAGCGGCTCGAGGCCGAAGGGCTCGTCGAGCGCGGCGAGCGCAAGGAGGCGATCCTGACCGCGGCCGGCCGCGAGCGCGCCGAGCAGGTGGTGCGCAAGCACCGCATCGTCGAGCGGCTGCTGACCGACTTCATGGGCTACACCCCGGCCGAGGCCCACGTCCACGCCGACGAGATCGGGGAGAGCTTCAGCGACGACATGATCGAGCGTGTCTCAGCGAAGCTCGGAAACCCCGACCGCTGCCCGCACGGCTGGCCCGTCGACACCGACTTCGAGCAGGCGGAGAACCGCGAGCTGTCGCCGCTCGCCGACCTGTCGCCGGGCTCGCGGGCCGAGATCGTCCGTCTCGCCGAGCACGACGGCGAGCTCCTGCACTGGTTCTACGACCAGGGCTTCGTGCCGGGCGCCGAGGTCGAGGTGCGAGTGGCGCAGCCGGCCGCCGAGCAGCTGACCGTCGCGCTGAACGGCCACGAGCAGACGATCACCGAGAAGGCCGCCGCGGGGCTCTTCGTCCGCCCCTCCGATTCCAAGTAACAGTCTGTTACTTGCTCCGGAACCGCGTCTGGGTGCCGGAGACGTGCTGGAGGACGGCGTCGGGATGCTCGACGCGGAACGCCACCTCGAGCAGGACCTTCGCCGTCGAGACGCGCCGGGCTCGGCGCCGGGCCGCCTTCACGTGGAGGCGCACCTGCTGGTAGCTCGGCCGGCGAAATCCCTGCTCTTCGGCACGTTCTCCGATCGTCCGGCAGATCTCGGCAGCCGGAAACGGCCGCTCGGCGAGGCGGTCGATCTCGTCGAGCAGCCGCCTCGAGATCCGCGGCGCGAAGAAGCCCATGCGGACAACGTGCCCGAGCAGGCGTCACACGTCTGTGACTGCTTCGTGCCGAAACCGAGCCCTAGTAACAGTCTGTTACTTGGGACTCAGGCAGGGGCGGGAGCGGTGAGGCCGGCGGCGGTGCGCAGTGTGTCCGCCTTGTCGGTGCGCTCCCAGGTGAAGTCGTGCTCGTCGCGGCCGAAGTGGCCGTACGCGGCCGTCCTGGCGTAGACGGGCCGGCGCAGGTCGAGGTCGCGGAGGATCGCGCCCGGGCGCAGATCGAAGGTCTCGCGGATCAGCTGCTCGATCGTCGCGACCGGGACGTGCTCGGTGCCGAACGTCCGCACCGCGACGGAGACCGGGTGCGCGACGCCGATCGCGTACGCGACGTTCACCTCGCAGCGGTCGGCGAGGCCGGCTGCGACCACGTTCTTCGCCACGTAGCGCGCCGCGTAGGCTGCCGAGCGGTCGACCTTCGTCGGATCCTTGCCGGAGAACGCCCCGCCGCCGTGACGCGCGGCGCCGCCGTACGTGTCGACGATGATCTTGCGGCCCGTGAGGCCGGTGTCGCCCATCGGGCCGCCGATCACGAACTTGCCGGTCGGGTTGACGTAGACGAAGTCACGGTCCTGCAGGCGCCGCTCGTCGTAGAGCTCGCCCGGCAAGATCGGGTGCAGCACGCGCTCGATCAGGTCGGGCTTGATCAGCGACTGGGCGTCACAGCCCTCGGCGTGCTGCGTCGAGACGAGGATGCGCTCGATCTCGACCGGTGTCTGCCGGCCCTCGTCGTCGACCTCGTACCGGACCGTCACCTGCGCCTTGCCGTCCGGCCGCAGGTACGGCAGCTCGCCGACCTTGCGCACCTCCGCGAGCCGCTTGCAGATCTTGTGCGCGAGCATGATCGGGAGCGGCATCAGCTCGGGCGTCTCGTTCGAGGCGTAGCCGAACATCATCCCCTGGTCGCCCGCCCCCTCCTTGTCCAGCGGGTCGGTGTCGGACGGGTCGTGCTGGAGCTCGTACGAGTTGTCGACGCCCTGCGCGATGTCCGGTGACTGCTCGTCGAGCGCGACCACGACACCGCACGTGTGCGCGTCGAAGCCCCACTCCGAATGCGTGTAGCCGATCTCGGCGATCTTCCTGCGGACGAGTGCCGGGATGTCGACGTAGGTCTCGGTCGTGATCTCGCCGGCTACGACGACGAGCCCGGTCGTGATCAGCGTCTCGCACGCGACGCGGCCGCTCGGGTCGTCGGTCAGCACCGCGTCCAGCACGGTGTCGGAAACCTGGTCCGCGACCTTGTCCGGGTGACCCTCGGTCACCGACTCGGACGTGAAGAGGAACTGTCCCGCCATACCGGCGGGCAAGGCTACTTGATCTCGAGGAACGCGTCGAAGGTGCGCTCGTCGCTCTGGCCTTCCGACCAGGCGATCAGCGATCGCAGCGGGCGCAGGTTCTCGGTCAGGTTCGACGGCAGGCTCTGGCCGGCGAGACCGGCCACGCCCTCGATCAGGGGGATCGCGTTCTTCAGGTCGACGTAGACGAGACCGCCCGTCGAGTCGGGCATCCCGGCCGCCGACTTGGCCTCCTTGAAGTCGGCGCTGTCGGTGAGGCTGCCCGCCGAGCCGAAGTCGGCGATGCCGTTCACGCCGCTCGTCAGCAGCACCTTGCCGTCCACCGAGCCGTAGTGGATCGCGAACTGGCCGAACGTCGCGGTCTTCACGTCGTGGCCGCCCTGCGTCGCGGCCTGGACGCGGGTGCCGGCCTGCGCCGCGAGGTGGGTCATCAGCTTGTCGACCGTCTCGAGCGCCTGCGTCGGGTCGCTCGGCTGGAGCGCGAGCGTCAGCTCGGGGATGATCGCGCCCGAGCGCGCGTAGAAGGCGACCTCGCCGTCGAGCAGGCCGAACAGCTGATCCGGCGTCACGCCGTAGCGCCGCTCGAGCTGCTTCGCGAACGTCGAGAACTGCGGGCTCGCCTCGAGCTTCTGCAGCTGCTGCGTCGTGCCTGCGCCGAGGAAGTCGATCGCCGCGAAGGCGTCCGAGGGCACCCCGTTCAGCAGCTTCGAGGCGAACTCCTTGCCGCCCAGGTTCCCGCCGCTCGACGCGCCCCGCAGGCGGAGGCCGTCGTCCTCGGCGCTGAGCGACACGGCCAGGTAGTTCAGACCTTGCAGCCCGAGCGCGGACGGGTCGACGCCCGTGGCGTTGCTCGGCGTCCGCTGCTTGACGAGCTGGTCGAGCTGCGGGCCGTCGAGGTACGCGCGGACGAGCGTCTCGCCGGGAAGCTTCCCGATGGCGGTCGTGAACGAGCTCGAGCTCGAGAGCGACTCGCCCGAGCCCTTCAGCACCGCGTCGAAGTCGCTCGCCTTGTCGGCGATCGCCCACCAGCCGCCGCCGAGGTCGCGCGTCACCGCCGGCGAGCCGTTGTTGCCCTTCGCCGCGAGCTGCTTGAACTTCGCGGGGTCGTCGGGCTTCGTCACGCCGACGACGGCCTCGGTCCTGCCGGTCGGCGCGACGCCGACGTCGAACTCCGGCCCGAGCGCGGGCTTCACGTCGCGCTCGTAGTCCAGGTTCTGCTTCGCGAGCGACTGCTCGATCTGCCGGAGCCAGGCGCCGCGCGACGGGAACTTCTGCCAGAGCTTGTCGACTGCCTGCCACTGGCTCGAGCCGAGGTCGCTGTCGATCGAGACGAAGCCGAGCACGTCGGAGCGCATCAGCGAAGCGCCGGCCGGCGCCGACCCGCCGCCGGAGGACGAGCCGCTCGAGCCGCTCCCGCAGGCCGCGAGCACGAGCGCGAGGCTCGCGAGGACGACGACTGGCAGGAAACGGCGGCGCATGATCACTCCCGGGTTGGCTGACGGCCCATCAGATTTGCAGCTAGGTCGTTCAAATCCTGCCCGTCGAGAACGTGACACACACCCTCCGTTATAGGTAATTCGACGCCGACACGGCGTGAAAGATCACGGAGTACGGGAGCGGTCGTGAGGCCCTCGACGGTGCCGATCTGCGCCTCCGCCTCCTCGGGCGAGGCGCCCTGCGCGATCAGCTCGCCGGCCTGGCGGTTGCGGCCGTGGCGGCTCCAACAGGTGACGATCAGGTCGCCCATGCCGGCGAGCCCGGAGAAGGTCTCGGCGCGCGCGCCGCAGGCCTCGCCGAGCCGCGCCATCTCGGCCAGGCCACGCGCGATCAGGGCCGCCTTGGCGTTGTCGCCGAGCCGGAGCCCGTCGACGCCGCCGGCCGCCAGCGCGATCACGTTCTTCGCGGCCGCGCAGAGCTCGACGCCGACCAGGTCGTCGTTCACGTAGACGCGGAACGCGAGCGAGTTGACCGCCTGCTGGAGCTCCTCGGCGAGGCCGAGGTCGGCGCTCGCGATCACCGCCGCCGCGGGCAGCCCGTCGGCGATCTCCTCGGCGAAGCTCGGGCCGGAGAGGACCGCGTACCCGCGCCGCTCGACGAGCTTCGAGAGGCGGTCCGCGCTCTCCGGGTCGAGGCCCTTCGTCAGGCTCAGCACCGGCGCGGCCCCCGGCAGCCAGCGCACGATCTCCGCGAACGCGCGGCTCGGCACCGCGATCACGTGCAGGTCGACGCCGGCGAGCCTGGGGTCGTCGAGGGTCGTGGCGGAGATGCCGCTCAGGTCGGCGTCCGGCAGGTAGCGCGGGTTGCGGCCGGTCTGCTCGATCGCCTGCGCCTGCTCCGGGTCGCGCGTCACGAGGATCACGTCGTGGTCGCGCGCGGCCAGCACGCACGCGAACGCCGTCCCCCACGCACCCGCGCCGACGACCGCGGCCTTCATGCCCGCCGCACGAAGTCGATCGACACCGGCACGCCCTCGAGCTCGAAGCGGTCGCGGAGCTGGTTCTCGACCCAGTAGCCGTAGTCGCGCGTCACGAGACCCGGATCGTTCACGAAGAAGCGGAAGCGCGGCGGGCGCTGCTGCACCTGCGTGCCGTAGAGCAGGTTCAGGCGGCGGCCGTGTCGCGACGGCGGCTCGCGCGCCTCGCGCAGCTCGGCGAGGAAGCGGTTCAGCTCGCCGGTCGAGATCCGCGCCGCGTGCTTCTCGAACTGCTCCTCGATGCGGTCGAGCAGGCGCGAGATGCCGCGGCCGCTCTTGGCGCTGACGGTGACCATCGGCGGCCGCTGGCGCAGACGCGAGGCGATCCGCGGGCGCACGTCCTCGATCGCCGTCTCCGAGACGTCCCACTTCGAGAGCACGACGATCGTCGAGTCCTGCGCCTTGCGTGCGACGTCGGCCACGGCGAGATCCTGGTCGACGAGACCTTCCGACGAGTCGACGAGCACGAGCGCGACGTCCGCCCGCTCGGCCGCCGCCAGCGCGCGCAGCTCCGAGTAGTACTCGATGCCCTGGCGCTGCCTGCGCTTGCGGCGCATGCCGGCCGTGTCGACGAGGACGAAGGTTCGGTCGCCCCGCTCGAGGACGGTGTCGATCGCGTCCCGCGTCGTGCCCGGAGTCTCCGACACGATCACGCGCTCCTCGCCGAGCAGCGCGTTCAGCAGGCTCGACTTGCCGACGTTCGGGCGGCCGAGGATGGCCACGCGGATCGCGTCCTCCCCCACCTCCTGCGGCCCGCTGCCGGGGAGCATCGTCACGATCGCGTCGAGCAGGTCGCCGGTGCCGTGGCCGTGCTGCGCCGAGAGCGGGATCGGGTCACCCAGGCCGAGGCGGTGGAACTCGAGCGCGAGCGCGTCCTGGCGGGGGTCGTCGATCTTGTTCGCGAGCAGCAGCACGGGCTTGCGCGCGCGACGGAGGATCGCCGCCAACTCCTCGTCGCCCGGCATCACGCCGGCGCGGGCGTCGACCACGAACAGGATCAGGTCGGCCTCGGCGATCGCGGCCCGCGCCTGCTCCGCGATCGAGCGCGTGATCGGCGTCGGGTCGGCGACGTCGACACCGCCCGTGTCGATCAGGCGGAAGCGCCGGCCGTTCCAGTCCGCGACGACCTCCTTGCGGTCGCGCGTCACGCCGGGTGTCTCGTGCACGACCGCGTCGCGCGACTCGGTCAGGCGGTTGACGAGCGTCGACTTGCCGACGTTCGGGAAGCCGACGACGGCCACGGTCCCGGCGAGCGGCGCGGGGCTCTCGGCTGGGGCCTCGTCGAGCTGCTCGTTGTCTGCGGACCTCATGGGGACGACACCGGTCGGTGGCGCGATGTTAGGCGCCGGCCGTGCGCCGTGACGGTTCCGTCACCGTGTCTGACACTGGGCGCAACCGCGGAACGCCCGTGGCGGCGACGAGCTGTGGAAGGTTGGTGACACTCCGGGCACGCGTCTGACACCGGGGGAGCCGCCGCGGTGGCTAGGCCGGCTGGCGGGCTCGAACCAGCTCTTCGATCTGCGCGACCACGTCGTCGACGTCGAGGGCGGTGGTATCGATCTGGATCGCGTCCTCGGCCGGTCGCATGCGCGCGGCGTCGCTCTGGTCACGCATGCGCAGATCGGTCGCGAGCACGTCCGGGCCGATCTCCGGTCGCTCGGCGAGGCGGCGGCCGGCGCGCACCTCGCGGTCGGCGTTCAGGTAGACCTTCACCGCCGCGTCGGGAGCGACGACCGTGCCGATGTCGCGGCCCTCGATCACGACATTGCCGTCCTCGGCGAGCTCGCGCTGGCGCTCGCGCATCACCTGCCGAACGGGCTGGTGCCGGGCGACGACCGGCACCAGGCTGTCGATCTCCGCCTTGCGGATCGACGAGGTGACGTCGGTGTCGGCGATCGCGACGCGGCCGCGCTCGTCGAAGCTGACAGGGTTCGAGGCGGCGAGCTCGCCGAGCTCGTCGCCGTTCGCCAGCGGGATCCCGCGCTGCCGGGCGAGCCACGTCAGCGCCCGGTACATCGCGCCGGTGTCGAGATAGCGGAAGCCCAGCCGCTCGGCGAGTTGCCGGGCGACCGTGCTCTTGCCGGCCCCCGCCGGCCCGTCGATGGCGACGATCATCGTTGTGTGACCGAGTCGAGCAGCTCGAAAAACCCGGGGAAGCTTACAGCGACCGCCTCGGGGTCTCCGAGCTCGACGCCCTCGCCCGACGCGAGGCCCGCGACCGCCCCGAGCATCGCGATCCGGTGGTCGCCTTGCGAGGCCATCCCGCCGCCCCGGATGCGCGTCGGCACGCCTCGCACCGTGAAGCCGTCCTCGGTCGCGGCGATGCGGACGCCGACCGCCCGCAGCGACGTCGTCACGGTCTCGATCCGGTCGGTCTCCTTCACGCGCAGCTCGCCCGCGCCCGCGACCCGGCTCTCGCCGCGGGCGCACGCGGCGGCCAGGGCGAACAGCGGCAGCTCGTCGACGAGCAGCGGCACCTCCTCGCTGCCGACCGTCGTCGCGACGAGCTCCGCCGAGCGCACCTCGACGTCGCCGACGGGCTCGCCGCCGCTCTTGTGCCGATGGAAGATCGTGATCCGCGCCCCCATGCGCGCGAGCACGTCGAGCAGACCCGTCCGGCGCGGGTTGAGCCCGACGTCGTGGATCGTCAGCTCCGATCCCGGCAGCAGCGTCGCGGCGACGACGAACGGCGCCGCCGCCGAGAAGTCTCCTGGGACGACGACCTCGCGGAGGCGCAGCCGCTCCGCCGGCCCGAGCGAGATCCGCCGCTGCTGCCGGCGGACGTTCACACCGGCGGCGGCGAGCATCAGCTCGGTGTGGTCGCGCGTGGGCAGCGGCTCCACGACGGTCGTACGGCCGGCGGCGTAGAGCCCGGCGAGCAGGATGCACGACTTCACCTGCGCGCTCGCAACCGGCAGCTCGTACCGGATGCCCTGTAGCTCTCCACCTTCGAGCGCCAGCGGCGGCGTGCCGCCGGCGGTCTCGACGCGAGCACCCATCTGACGTAACGGGTCGGCGATGCGCTCCATCGGCCGACGGCGGAGCGAGTCGTCGCCGGTCAGCTCGAAGCGGCCTTCCTGCCCCGCGAGGATGCCGGCGAGCAGGCGCAGCGTCGTCCCCGAGTTGCCGCAGTCGATCGGCGCGTCGGGGTCGTGAAGCCCGCGCAGGCCGACGCCCTCGACACGCACCACGTCCACGTCGTCGTCGTGCACGGTCACGTCGAGCGCCCTGACCGCGGCGATCGTCGACTCGGTGTCGGCCGAGCGCCCGAAGCCGCGCACGCTCGTCTCGCCCTCGGCGATCGCGGCGAGCAAGACCGAGCGGTGCGAGACCGACTTGTCGCCCGGCACGGCGATGTGGCCGCGCAGCGACGTCGCCGGCTCGATCCTCATTCGCCGAGCACCGGCGAGACGACCACGCCGTAGCCCTGCGACTCGAGCAGCGCAGCCGCGCGCGCCGCCTCGCCTTCGCCGGTGACGAGCAGCGTCAGCGTGCCGCCGCGCTCGGGCGAGACGTGGTGCAGCTCGAAGTCCTCGATGTTGATCCGCTGCGCCCCGAGCGCCTGCGTGATCCCGGCCAGCACGCCCGGCCGGTCGGGGACGTGGACGCGGAGCTGGTGCAGCTCCCCGGCATCCGGGAACGCTTGCTCGAGCATCCGGCGGCGGTTGTCGGAGGCCTCGCCGATCCAGCGCGCGACGAAGCCGGCGTCGCGCGCGTCGAGCGCGGCCTCGAGCTGCTCGAGCCGGCGCCGGTGCTCGCCGAGCGCGGCGCGAAGCGCCTCCGTGTTCTCGAGGAAGATGTCGACCCAGATGCGCGGGTTCGCGCCGGCCACGCGCGTCATGTCGCGGAGCGAGCCGCCGGCGGCCGCGAGCGGCTCGTAGCCCTCGATCCGCGACGCGCCGGCCTGGTTCACGAGCAGGTTCGCCAGCGCGTGCGGCAGGTGGCTGGTGAGGGCGACGAGCCGGTCGTGCGCCTCCGCGTCGATCGCCACAGGCGTGGCGCCGAGCGCCGAGACGAAGCCGTGCACGAGGCGGTAGCGCTCGGGATCGGTCTGTGCGGTCGGCGTCAGGAACCACGTCGCGCCGTCGAACAGGTCGGCGGTCGCGTGCTCCGGCCCGTGCGCCTCGGAGCCGGTGACGGGATGGCCGCCGACGAAGTTCGCGCTAGCGAGGGCCTCGCCGAGGTTCGACTTGGTCGAGCCGACGTCGGTGACAGTGGCGCCGTCGCCGACCGCCTCGCGCAGCACGGAGCGAAGGGCCATCACCGGCACCGCGACGACGACGAGCTCGCACTCCGTGAGCAGCTCGTCGACCGCGATCGCCGTCTCGTCGATCGCACCGCGTCGGCGCGCCGTCTCGGCGACGTCGTCGTAGAAGTCGTAGCCCTCGACCAGCGGCACGCCCGCCCGCTTCGCCGCGAGCCCGACGGAGGCGCCGATCAGCCCCGTGCCGATGATCCCGAGCCGCTTGACCTCCACCGGCCCAGGCTAACCGCGCACGGACAGGGGCCACCGGCGGGTCCCATCCCCAGCCCCCACCCACCCGGGGGAATTCACGCTAGCGGGCGAGGTGTCACGCAGGTGTCACAGGGACGCGCCGGGGGTGTGACTCTTCGTCCACACGGCGGCCGCTGCCGGAGCCGGCGCCGCTCAGCCGATCTCCTTGCCGAGCAGCTCCGCGACCTCGCGCACCTCGCGGGCGAACTCGCCGAATTCGGCCGTCGGGATCTGCTGGGGGCCATCGCAGAGCGCCTCCTCGGGCGACGGGTGCGACTCGACGATGATCCCGTCCGCCCCCACCGCCGCCGCGGCGCGCGCCAGCGGCAGCACCAGGTCGCGCCGCCCGGCGGCGTGCGACGGGTCGACGATCACCGGCAGGTGGGTCTCGTGCTTCAGCACCGCGACCGACCCCAGGTCGAGCGTGTAGCGGGTCGTCCGCTCGAACGTCTTGATGCCGCGCTCGCAGAGGACGATCCGCTCGTTCCCCTCCCGCGCCACGTACTCGGCCGCCATCAAGAGCTCCTCGACCGACGCCGACGGGCCCCGCTTCAGCAGCACCGGCTTGTCCGCCCGGCCGACCTCGGCGAGGAGCATGAAGTTCTGCATGTTCCGCGCGCCGATCTGGATCACGTCCGCCGCGTCGAGCACGGCGTCGACGTGCCGCGGGTCCATCAGCTCCGTCACGACCGGCAGCCCCGTCTCCTCGCGCGCCTCGCGCAGGATCACGAGCGCGTCCTCGCCGAGGCCCTGGAACGTATACGGCGACGTGCGCGGCTTGAACGCGCCGCCGCGCAGCCAGGTCGCGCCGGCGGCGTTCACCGCGCGTGCGGTCGCCAACGTCTGCTCGCGGTACTCGACGGTGCACGGCCCGGCGATCAGCCCGAAGAAGCGGTCGCCGACCTTCCGCCCGTCGACGTCGATCACCGTCGGGTCCGGCGAGACCTCGCGCGAGACGAGCTTGTACGGCTTCAGGATCGGCAGCACCTGCTCGACGCCGGGGTAGCCCTCGAGCGGCAGCGTCGCGAGCAACTCGCGCTCGCCGATCGCGCCGATCACCGTCGACTCGCGCCCGCGCGTGACCCGCGCGTCCACGCCGGCCTCCTGCAGGCGCGCGAGCACGTGCTCGGTCTGGTCCGGCGTGGCGCCGGACGACATCACGATCAGCAGCTCGGGGGATCCGTTCGTCGCCATCGAGGCCTAAGGCGCCGACTCGGCGGCGCCGACCATGGAGGCCGCGCCGGCCCTGCCGGTGCGGCCGTCCGACGCACTGTGTGGGATCGCTGTCATGAGCCTGGCATCGACGAATCGCCGCTAAAGGTAGTTGCGATACTGAGACCCATGCGGATCTTCAGCGGCATCCAACCCACGGGGGCCAAGCACCTCGGCAACTACATCGGCG
>DASSMZ010000016.1:0-2166 GCA_035688325.1 Gaiellaceae bacterium | reverse complement strand
GCTGGCGCCGACGACGCCGACGCTCGGCGTCTGCCTCGGCCACCAGGCGGTCGTCGAGGCGTTCGGCGGCGAGGTCGGGCAGGCGAAGCGGCTCGTCCACGGCAAGCCGAGCGAGATCGAGCACGACGGCCGCGGCCTCTTTCACGGCCTGTCCGAGCGCTTCGAGGCCGGGCGCTACCACTCGCTCGCTGCCACCATGATCCCCGACATGCTCGAGGTCTCGGCCACCTGCGTCGAAGGCGAGGTGATGGCGGTCCGCCACCGCGAGCTGCCGGTCGACGGCGTCCAGTTCCACCCGGAGTCGGTCCTCACGCCCACCGGCCCGAAGCTGGCGCGCAACTTCCTGGAGGGAGCGCCATGACGGTGCAGGGCGCGCTCGCGCAGCTGCTCGACGGCCACGACCTGTCGCGCGAGGAGGCGCGCGAGGTGATGAACGAGATCATGCGCGGCGAGGCGACGCCGGCCCAGATCGGCGGCTTCCTCGTGGCGCTGCGCCTGAAGGGCGAGACGCCGGACGAGATCGCCGGCTGCGCGGAGGCGATGCGGTCGCACGTGCTCTCCGTTCGGCCGAAGCGCGACGACCTCGTCGACACGGCCGGCACCGGTGGCGACGCGTCGCGCACGATCAACATCTCGACCGCGGCGGCGCTCGTGGCGGCCGCTGCCGGCGCCGGCGTCGCGAAGCACGGCAACCGCGCCGTCTCGTCGGCCTCCGGCTCCGCCGACGTGCTCGAAGCCCTCGGCTTCAACCTCGAGCTGCCGCCGGCGCGGATCGAGCGCTCGATCGACGAGCTCGGCTTCGGCTTCCTGTTCGCGCCGACGCACCATCCGGCGATGCGGCATGCCGCGCCCGTCCGCCAGGAGCTGGCCGCGCGGACCGTCTTCAACGTGCTCGGCCCGCTGACGAACCCGGCCGGCGCGCGGGCGCAGGTGGTCGGCGTCTACGCGCCGTCGCTCGTGCGCACGATCGCGGAGGTGCTGGCCCAGCTCGGCGCGCGGCGCGCGTTCGTCGTGCACGGCGCGGCCGGGATCGACGAGCTCTCGCCGGCGGGGCCGAACCTCGTCGCCGAGGTCGTCGACGGCGGCGTGCGCGAGCGCGAGATCGACCCGCTCGAGCTCGGCGTCCCGCGCTGCGACCCCGCCGAGCTGCGCGGCGGCTCGCCTCACGACAACGCGGAGGCGATCCGCGGCGTCTTCCGCGGCGAGAACGGCGGCAAGCGCTCGGCGATCCTGCTCAACGCGGCCGGCGCGATCGCGGCCTCCGGTCACGCTGCCGACCTCAGCGAGGGGCTGGAGCTCGCGCGCGAGGCCGTCGACTCGGGCGCCGCGCTCGACCGGCTCGACATGCTCGTCTCGTTCTCGCGGGCCACGGAGGTGAGCGCGTGATGGGCCGCTTCCGGGACGCACTCGCGCGAGACGGGCTGGCCGCGATCGCCGAGGTCAAGCGCCGCTCGCCCTCGGCCGGCGACCTGCGGCCGGACGCCGATCCCGGCGCGCTCGCCGCGGCGTTCGAGCGGGCCGGGGCGGCCGCGGTCTCGATCCTCGTCGACGAGCGCTTCGCAGGGTCGCCCTCCGATCTCGCCGCTGCCCGCGCGGCCGCGAGCGTGCCGCTGCTGGCCAAGGGCTTCTTCTCCGAGCGCGCCGAGCTCGAGGAGCTGCGGCGTCTCGGCGCCGACGCGGTGCTCCTGCTCCTGCGCGATCTCGACGACTGGCAGGTGCGCGCGCTGCTCGACGCGGCCGGGGAGCTCGGGCTCGACTCGCTCGTCGAGGCGCACGACGCGGAGGAGCTGCGGCGCGCGGTCGAGCTCGACGCGGCCGTGATCGGCATCAACGCGCGCGACCTCGCGACCTTCGAGATCGACCGGCGCGCCCAGCTCGAGCTCGTCGAGGCGGCGCCGCGCGACCGCGTGGTCGTCGCCGAGAGCGCGATCGCGGCGCGCGCGCACGGCGCCGAGGCCGAGCTCGCCGGAGCGGACGCGATCCTCGTCGGCTCGACGCTGATGCGCGCTCCCGACCCCGCCGCGCAGCTCGCCGAGCTGATTGCGCGCCCGCTCGTCAAGGTCTGCGGCCTGACGCGCGAGGAGGACGTTGCCGCGGCCGCCGACGCCGGCGCCGACCTCGGCGGCTTCATCCTCGCGCGCGAGACGCCGCGGCGCGCGCCGGGCG
>DASSMZ010000261.1:0-5467 GCA_035688325.1 Gaiellaceae bacterium | reverse complement strand
GTGTCGGTGAAGGCCATCATCCCGCGCCCGTTCGGCAGCACGGCGATCGCCGGGTACGTGAAGTCGTGCCCGGTGGCGCCGAGGTAGCCCTGCAGGGCGACCTTCGCCGAGTTCGGGTTGAGGATGAACCACGCGATGCCGGCCCGCTGCGGGCCGTTGTCCGGGTTGAGCGCCGTGTCGAGCGCACCCCAGACCTTGCCGTTCGCGTACACGACCTGCTGCATCCGCGTGTCGTTCGAGTCCGGCCGCGAGACGACCTCGTTGTGGGCCGGCCCCGGCGGGTTGAACACCAGCCGCCAGCACCCGGTGCCGGCGATCGTCACGGTGGTCGTGTCGTTGATGCAGTGACCCTGCGGCGCGTTCACGCCCGGTGCGCCGCCCGAGCCGGGCTGGGTCTGCTTCGGCGGGATCGCGTACGTCTCGGAGCCGACGATCCGGTTGCCGAGGCTGAGCGCGGGCGTGGCCGAGTTCAGCGACGACGTGTTCGTCAGGCTCCAGAGCACGAGCTGGTGCGAGACGTAGCTGCCGCCGGTTCCGGAGACCGGATGCGTAGCCTCGTCGGCCGCGTTCGAGCTCAGCATGAACTCGGTGCCGCCGTTGTCGCCGTTGAACTGCGTACCGGGCGACTGAGCCGGCCACACGGTGAACCCGGGCTGGGTCGAGCCCGCGTCGCTCGGGGCGTCGACCATCCCCGAGGTGTCGATGTGGACCATGTTCACCGACGGCGCCCCGGCTGCGAGCTGCGCCTTCGAGAGCGCGTAGATCTGCGCCCCCGAGAAGCCGTTGCAGCACCACGGGTAGGCGTTCGTGGTCAGGTAGACGCCGTTCGCGTCGGCGCCGATGTGCGGGTAGTCGCCGAGGTACGGGCCGGGGTTCACGCCACCGGTGTTGGTGCCGTCGTTGGTGACGTCGATCCGGTAGATGTTCCACGCGCCGGCCGGGTTCGACGTCGAGCTGACCGCGAGGTCGAGGTGGTTCACGTGGGTGAACGCCCCGGTGGTCGGCACGACCTCGAGCGTCAGCGCCAGCACGAAGAACCGCTGCGTGGCCGCGTCGTAGATGCAGCTCGGGTCCGTGACCTCGGGGCCGCGGATGCCCGTCGAGCGATTGATCGCGGGCGCGTAGCCCAGGAACGAGTTCAGGTCGACGGCGTGATTCACGTTGCGGGGGAACCCGCCGACGATGTTCGTCGCAGTGTTGTTCGGCAGCACCGAGCTCCCGGAGGTGTCGAACACGTTCAGCACGTCGTTGACGGCCTCGACCACGTAGCCGTTGCCGGCGCACACGCCCTGGTCGGGCGGCTCGATGCTGAACTGGTTCCCGCCGCGCGCGTAGCGCTGCTGGTAGAAGTTCAGCCCCTCGAACCCGGTCACGAACGTCGGGTTCGACTTCGCCCGCTTCCCGGTCGTCGTCGGGATGCCGGCCGCGACGCCGCCGGCCGACAGGCTGCGGTCGATGATGTTCCCGCCGTACGGATCAGGGCTGTTCTCGTCCTCGACGCCGGCGAACTCGACCTGCGTCGCGTCGCCGTCGCCGGAGGGCGTGAAGCCGCCAGTGACGGGCGAGCCCGTGCCCGAGAGCGGGACCTGCGTCGCTGCCGTCGCACCGGCCACGCCCCACACCACGACCGCCAGCGCGCACACGAGCAGCGCGAGCGGCAGCCGCGTTCCGATCTTCTTCATGGATCCCCTTCCCTCGTTGCTGTTCACGGCGCCAGCGAGGATGGATCGCGCCGCGCCCCCTCGGCGCGATCCTTTCATTCTCCTCGCGCGGTGTCGAGCGAGGACGTCAGCCGCTGACGACCACGCGCGCGGTGCCGCCGTCGCTCGGGCTGGCCGTGCGCGTCCCGCCGAACGAGGCGCGCACACGCCAGTGGCCGATCGCCGGCGGGCGCCAGGACACGGCGGTCCGGCCGTCGCCCCCGAGCCGGAGCCGGTAGAGCCGGTAGAAGTGCCAGCCGCTCAGCGGGTCGAAGCGGTCGAGCTCCAGCCGCACGGCGCCCGCCGGGCTGAAGCTCACGGCGACCGTGATCGCCACGGAGGCGCCCGCAGCCACCGTCGCGCTGCGCGACCCGTTCACGAGCACGGACGTCGTCGTGAGGCCACGCTCGAGCAGCGCGAGGCGGTAGCGGCCGTGGGCGCCGCCGTCCGCGCGGACGGCGACGAAGTAGGTCCCGCGGCCGAGGGCCGCCGTCAGCGGGCCCGGGCCCTCCGAGGACGAGACCCGGCGGCCGTTCTCGGTGACGACGACGAGCCGGGCGGCTGCCGGCCCGCGCAGCGTGAGCGTCACGTCGCTGCGGGCGTCGACGTGGAAGCGGTAGAGGTCGACGACGTCGATGCGCGTCCCGGACAGCGTGCCGGTTCGTGTCTGGAGGTTCCGCAGCAGGAGGCCGGGGGCCGTGTCGTCCGGCCCGGCCACCGCGGCCTGCAGGTGGTAGCGCTGGCGCCCGGGGCGCCGGTCGGCGGCGGTCACGAGCAGCGAGTAGCGACCGCTGCCGCCGAAGCCGGGCGTGTACGTGAAGTAGCCGCCGCACGGCAGGAGCTGCAGCGGCGAGGCGCCCGCGAACGAGCGAGTGCCCGGTGCGAAGAGCGCGAGCGCGATGCAGCGGCCGCGCGCCGGCGAGAGGTTGATCCGGTACTCGACGCCGGCCTTCATGCGCAGCGACCACGCGTCGTCGAAGTCCGTGATCGGCTCGACCCACGAGGACGCGCCTGCCGCCGGCAACGCTCGGCCGGGCGCCCTGGAGGTCGGCTCCTGGCGGAACATCGTCAGTCGGAAGCCGCCGTCGTCGGACGTCCGCTCACGGCCGACCATGATCAGGTAGTCGCCGCCGCTGCTCGTGAACGAGAGCGCGCCGCGGCCGTTGTCGTCGGTCGGCGCGCACCCGACCGGCGTCAGGCGCGACCGCACTGCCCGGTACACCGAGACGACGGCGTCGAGATTGCCGAGCGCGTTGACGCGGACGACGACCCGTCCCGGTTGCGTGCCGCTCAGCCGGTACCAGACGGTGTCCTGGACGCGCCCGCAATCGCTGCGCGGGTCGGTCGCGTCGTCGGTTGCTCCGACGGTCGTGCCGGAGACGGTCGCGGGCAGCCCGGCGACCGCGGTCGCGCTCGCGCGACTGTCGTTCGGCGGCGGATTGACGGGAGTCGCGGACGGCTCGGCGACGGCCGTGGCCGGAAGCGCGAGAAGGGCGACGGAGCCTGCGATGGTTGCCAGCCTGCGCATGGCGAACCTCCTTCGGGTGGGATCCCGCAACGCTCTCGCGTCCCGGCAACGGCCCGGTCACGCCGACGTAACCGTTTTGCGACAGATGTCGCTTGCCGTGCGCCCGCTGCGCGACCGTGTCAGGCGATCTGCGCCAGCTCGTGCTGCGTGCGGCGCAGCCGCTGCTCGCGCCGGGCGAACGCGCTCACGACCTGCGGGTCGAACTGGTGACCGCTCTCCCGCAGGATCTCGTCGACGGCGTCGTCCCAGCCGAGCCGCGGGCGGTACGGGCGGTCGGTCGTCATCGCGTCGAGCGCGTCCGCGACGGCGAAGATGCGCGCGCCCATCGGAATCTCGTCAGTGGCGAGCCCGTCCGGGTAGCCGCCCCCGTCCCAGCGCTCGTGGTGCGAGCGCACGACCTGCAGGCCCTCGCCGTCGAGCAGGGGGACGTTCGCGAGCAGCTCGGCGCCGATCACCGGGTGCCGGCGCATCAGCCGCAGCTCACCGTTCTGCAGCGGCCCGGCCTTGTCGAGGATCGCGTCCGGGATCCCGATCTTGCCGATGTCGTGGAGCAGGAAGCCGTACTCGAGGCTCGCGTCGTCGAGCAGCCCGGGCTCGACCGCCTCGGTCAGCTCGAGCGCGTAGCGGTGGACGCGGAGCGCGTGCTGTCCCGTTCCCTCGTTGTGCGCCTCGAGCGCGTCCGTGAAGGCGGTGACCGTCTGCCTGTAGGCGTGCTGGAGCAGCCGTCGCTGCGCGCGCTCGAGCTGGACGACCTCCTGCAGGTCGCGCGCGTAGGCGAGCAGCTGGTCGGCGCTCGCCGCCTCGGCGGTGCGCAGCGGCCGTGCCTCGCCCTCGAGCAGCTGGTCGATCGCACCGAGCAGGTCGAGTGGGCTGAACGGCTTGCGCAGCAGCGCGTCGGCCCCGGCCGACAGCGCCTCCTCGGGGTTCGTCTCACCGCCGGTGAGCAGGATCACGCGCGGCGCGCGGTAGACCGGCTTTTCCTTCAACTCGCGGCAGAAGGCGAGCCCGCTCATCCCGGGCAGGCCGACGTCGAGGACGACGAGCGACGGCCGCCAGAAGCGTGCGAGATCGGCGGCTTCCTCCGCGGACGCGGTCTCCTCGACGGCGCACTCGTCGGCGGCGAGCGTCGTGCGCAGGAGGACCCGCAGGCCAGGGTCGTCGTCGACGAGCAGCAGGCGCCGCCGGGTCGGCAGCTCCACGTCGGGCAGCGCGTCGAGCCGGTCCGGCGCGGGCGCCTCCGCCTCGCGGCGTGCCGGCCGTCCGAGCCGCGCCAGCGCGCGTCCCGCCACGAGCGTGGCGGCGACGGAGACGGCACTCCAGACGCCCAACCCGATGATCATCCAGACGGCCCAGTCCGGCAAGACGTGCCTCCAAGCCTGCTAACCGGCAGGTGACGGGCCGCAAGTTGTTGTTCGATGGTACCTCGCACCCTGTACGACCAGGACCGACTTGTCCCTGCAAATCCCTCGTTCGAGGGACGGCAGGTGACGGATGCATACGCCGCGCGGAAAACGGGCATCATCCGGGAGCCATGCGTGTTCGCATCCTGCTCGGCTTGGCAGCGCTGGCACTCGCGGCTGCGACCTCCGCCGTCGCGCGCTCCTCGTCGCAGAGCGCGCAACCGACGCTCAGCCTCGTGCGCCGCGCTCCGCTCGCGATCCGCGGCGCCCACTTCCGCTCCGGCGAGCGCGTCCGCGTGACCGCCACCGCAGGCACGACGAGCGCGGCCGCGACGGCGACCACGACGCCGGCGGGGCGGCTGCTCGTCCGCTTCCACTACACGGCGCCGCCGTGCCTCAAGCTGGTCGTGCAGGCGACGGGCAGCCGCGGCGACCGTGCCAGGCTCGTGCTCAGGCCGCCCGGCGGCCCGGCAGGCGCTCCGTGCGGAGAGTGAGCCGGCCACACCGCTGACGCCGTGGTCGACGTGCCGGTGTCGACGTGCCGGCGGGAGAATCGCTCGGTGCAGGTCGTCCGGATCTACCATCAGCCGGGGCTCCGACCACATCGAGGGCGAGGAAGCGCGACGTCGAGTACGCGCTGCTCAGGTCAGAGTGGGAGAGGCACGGGCCGCTGCGCGGCGGTAGCGTCCGGCGCGTGTTGCGCGCGCTGATCGTCGCCGCTCTCGCCGCCGCCGCCGCCGCAGGCGCGGCGCCGCGGACGCACCGCGCCGAGGTCGTCGGTCACTCCGTTCGCGGCCGGCCGATCGTCGCGTACGAGCGGGGCGACCCCTCCGCCCCCG
>DASSMZ010000254.1:0-10083 GCA_035688325.1 Gaiellaceae bacterium | reverse complement strand
GTCGGCCGGCACCGCGCGCGAGAAGCCCCAGATCTCCGCCCGCAGGCCCGCCTCCGAGATCAGCCGGACGGCGTCCCAGTCGTCCTGCGAGACGCGCGGGAAGCCGGCCTCGATCCGGTCGATCCCGAGCTCGTCGAGGAGACGTGCGATCTCGAGCTTGTCCTCCGGGTTCAGGACGACGCCGACGGTCTGCTCGCCGTCGCGCAGCGTCGTGTCGTAAAGGCCGACGCTGCCGCCGACCGCGTAGGCGTCGTTGAGCTCGCCGGTCCAGATCATCCGCAGACCACGCCGTCCGGGAAGGACGAGAGCTTCTCGACGCCGTCCGCCGTCACCAGGAAGTTGTCCTCGACTCGCAGGCCGCCGCCGCCCTCCCAGTAGATGCCGGGCTCGATCGCCAGCACCATGCCCTCCTCCATCGTGCCGCCGCCGGCCTGGTGTGCGTAGGGCGGCTCGTGGGCGCGGGCGCCGACCCCGTGCGCGACGGGATGGCTCGGCTGCCCCGGGTAGCCGGCCTCGGCGATGCCGTCCCGGATCAGGCGGTCGAGCTCGGCGAGGCTCGCGCCCGGGCGACAGTGCCCGAGGGCCCGCTCGTACACGGCGAGCAGCTGACGCTCGAGCTCCCCATAGTCGTCGCGCAGCTCGCCCGGGCAGAGGTTCTTCGTGTGGTCGCACCAGTAGCCGTCGGCGCAGACCCAGATCTCGAAGAGCGTCGGCTGATCCTCCTGCACCGGCAGGTCGCCCGTCGCCGTGAACGTCTTGATCCCCGGGCCCGACCAGACGAGCGAGAAGCCGAGCGCGAGCTCGACCTGCCCGTTCCAGCCCGTCCCCGCGCCGTGGACGAAGCCGTTCCACATGGCACCGGCCTCGGACTCCTTCATGCCCGGACGCAAGAGCAGGCGGCAGTGATCCATCGCGGCCGCGGCGATCTCGTTGGCCAGGCGCATGCGCTCGAGCTCCTGCACGGTCTTGATCGCACGCGCACGCGCGAGCAGCGGCGCCGCGTCGGCGACGTCCGTGCCGAACGCGTGGAACCAGTCGTGGGTGAAGGTCGTCGGCTCGCCGACCATCCGGTCGGACGCCTGCGTCCCGAGCGACAGCTCCAGGCCGACCGTGCCATAGTCGCGAGCCGCCTGGGCCGCGAGCTCGGTCGTCCGCGCGAACGGCGGGCGCGGGTCGTCCTCGGCGTAGCCGCGCAGGTAGCGGACGTCGTCCGTCCAGGCCGTGCGCGCGGCGTCCTCCGCGGAGGCCTCGAGGCAGACGAGCGTCGGCTCGCCGTCGCGCGGGAACACGACGGCCTCGTAGCCCTTCATGCCCCAGAAGTTCGTCAGGTAGAGGACGTTGTCGGGCGCGCGCACGACGAGCGCGTCGACGCCCTCCTCCTCCATGAGCGCTCGCACCCGCCCGAGCTTGGCCTCGTCGCGGGGCCACGCCATCCGCGTCAGGCGTCCTCGCCCCAGGGGCGCACGCGCGGCGGCGGCGGCGTCCCGTGCGCGTCCTGCCACGAGACGACCGGGTTGCGCAGCACGCCGATGCGCTCGATCTCGGCCTCCACCACGTCGCCGGGCTTCAGGTAGAGCCGCCGTCGCTCCTGCTCGGACTTGAAGCCGGCGACCCCGGCGACCGTCCCGGTCGAAAGGACGTCGCCGGCCGAGTACCCGAGCGCCGAGAACCGCGAGAGGATCTCGGGGATCGTCGTGCTCATCCGTCCTGAGTGCGATTCCTGTCGGACCTCGCCGTTCACGCGCAGCTCCATCTTCAGGTCGTGCGGGTCGGGGATCTCGTCGGGCGTGACGATCCACGGCCCGAGCGGGCAGAAGGTGTCGATCGCCTTGCAGAAGCTGAAGACGCCGGAGCGCATCTCGCCGCGCTGGATGTCGCGGGCGGTGATGTCGTCGAAGATCACGTAGCCGCCGACGTAGTCCGCGGCCTCCTCGGGCGAGAACCATTTGCCGCCCTTCCTCAGCACGACCGCGAGCTCGAGCTCGTAGTCGAGCTCCTCGGTCAGGTGCTCGGGGTACACGACCGGCTCGTCCGGGCCGACGATCGCGTCCACGTTCTGGAAGAAGTTGATCCACGGCGCGATCCGGTGCGACCAGTCGACGTTCCGCGACTCCTCCTCGTGCTCGCGGAAGTTCCCGGCCGTGTGGAAGAGCTTCTTCGGGCGGATGGGAGCGCGCAGCCGCGCGTCGGCGAGCGGCGTCCGCTCGGCGGTCTCCGCCGCGCCGCCGCGCTCGAAGTACTCGCGCATCGTCGGCACGTCGAGGCGAACGATCTCGTCGCCCTCGATGCGACCGACGCGGTCGTCGTCGTAGGTGACGAGCCTCATCCGCACACCGTCCGCGCGACGCGCGCGTAGACCTCGGCCGTCTGCACGAGTCCGTCGATCTCGAGGCTCTCGCCCGTGCCGGGCTCCATCAGGCCGGTCGAGGTGCCGTAGTTCACGGTCGGGATCCCGTACGCCGTCAGCGCGGACGCGTCCGAGAACCAGCGCGGGACGTCGCGCCCCGGCGCCTCGCCGAAGACCGTCTCGTGAGCGTGGTCGAGCGCCGCGACCAGCTCGTGCCCCTCGTCGATCTCCGCCCCCGGGGCGGTGACGTAGACCTCGGCGTCGATCTCCCACTCGGGGTGCGCCGCTTCGAGCTCCCGCGCGAGGCCGAGCACCGCGCGGCGGGCGTCGGCCATCGGCCGGGTCGGAGGGACGCGCACGTCGAGGAAGACGCTCGTGCGCTGCGGCATCCGCGAGAGCCGCCATTCGAACCCGCCCCGGACGGCGCCGACCGAGGCGATCGCCGGCACGCCGCGGAACGTGTTTCGCTCGTCGGCGGCCCAGCCCTCGCACCACGAGCGGATCGGCCCGAGCAGCTCCCCCATCCGCAGCACCGAGTTGCCCCGACCCTCGCTGAAGGCGGTGTGGACGAAGTCGCCGCCGACGCCGATGCGCGCCCACAGCGAGCCGAAGTGGCCGAGCACGACCTTGCCCTCCGTCGGCTCGCCGAGCAGGCACATGTCCGCGACGCCGCCGTGCGTCACGAGATGCCGCGTGCCGGCCGCGTAGCCGCGGTAGCTCGCCCCCTGTGCGTCGCCGTACTGCGTCTTCTCGATCTCGCCGCAGACCGCCGCGACGAGCAGGTCGCCCGCCAGCTCCTCGCCCCGAAGCGCGTCGAGCGCCGCGAGGTAGCACGCGAGCGCGCCCTTCATGTTCGAGATGCCGAGCCCCCAGATCCGCCCGTCGCGCTCCACGCCCGCGGGCTGGAACCCCTCGACGCCCTGCGACCACGGCTCGCGCCCCGAGTACGACGTGTCGACGTGGCCGTTCAGCATCAGCGTCTTGCCGCCGCCCGTGCCGGCGCGCGTCGCGAGGACGTTGGCGCGACCGTCCTCGACCTGCTGGAGCTGGACCGTCAGGCCGAGCGCGCTCAGCTCGCCGGCGATCCACTCCGCCATCGCCTGCTCCTCGCCGGTGAAGCTCGGGATCGAGACGGCGTCGCATGCCCAGCCGACGAGGCGGCGCTCGTCGACGCTCATCCGCGCACGTGCGGCAGGACGCGCTCGCCGAAGAGCCTGATCTGCTCGTGGCGGTCGTCGCCCCAGAGCTCGAGCATCACGTGCGTGCAGCCCGCGTCGCGGTACTCCTCGATTGCGGCGATGCAGTCGTCGGGCGTGCCGGCGATCGGCTTGCACTTGTCGAGCAGCGCGTCGGTGACCTCGGCCTTGGCCGCAAGCCGGCCCCCGCGCTCCATCGCCTCTGCCACCGGCCGGATCTCCTCCTGCTCGATCCCCGCCAGGTCGAGCAGCGTGTCGGCCGCGCCCTGGATGTTCTGCACCTTGTTCGCGAGGTACATGCCGGCGATCTCGCGGGCGCCGTCGCGGCCGGCGTCGCGGTCGCGCTCGTGGATCGACGCGACGATCGTGCAGCCGATGTCGACGTCGCTCACGACGTTCTCGCGCGTGTAGCGGACGAAGGCAGGCGTCGTGATCGACGGCGTCAGGCAGCCGTCGCCGATCTCGCCGGCGAGCGCCTGCATCTTCGGCGCGGTCGCGGCGACGTAGACGGGCGGGACCTCGCGCGGCGCCTCCGCCCCGTCCGCCAGGGCGGGCACCGAGGCGCTCCACGTCGAGCCCGAGTACTCGAACGGCCCGCCGGCGAGCACGCCGCGGACGATCTCGACCGCGTCGCGCATCGGGCCGAGCGTCCTGTTCGTCTGCATCCGCGCGTTGTTGAGGAAGATCTTCGACGTCCCGAACCCGAGGATGAAACGGCCCGGCCCCGCGGCCTCCTGCACGACGCGCGCGTCCATCGCCGCCTGCACGGGATGGCGCGTGAAGGGCGAGATGATCCCCCAGCCGATGGTCAGCCGCTCCGTCGCGCCCGCGATGACCGCCGAGGTCACCGTCGAGGAGCGCGCCTCCATGCCGTGCTTCCGCCACCACGGGTAGGCCTCGGCCAGCCAGATCGTGTCCATTCCGGCCTCGTCCATCGCCTGCGCCGACGCGACCATCTGCTCGAGCGGCTCCATGGTCAGCTGCATCACCCCGATCCGGAACGGCGGGGGCAAGCGACTACGCCTCGGTCGGCGCGGTCGGCCCGTCGGTGCCTGTCGAGGCCTTGCGGATCTGCTCGTCCAGCGCCGCGAGCACCTGCTGCACCTGCTGGTTGACGATCGGCTGCAGGACACGCTGGCCCATCGAGCCGACTGGCCCGGCGATGCGCACGTCGGCCTCCCAGTCCATCTTCGTGCCGGCGCCGTCGTCGCTGAGGTTGAAGGCGGTCGTCATGCTCAGGATCGCGCCGACGCCGTTGCCCTTGATCGCCAGGCTCGCGAACTCCGGCTCGCGCTCCTCGGTCTTCTCCATGCTCATCGTCATCCCGAGCGTGCCGAGGCCGAGCGGGATCTTCACGTTCGCGCGCCAGTGCCGGTCGTCCTGCACGTCGAAGCTCTCGACGCCGGGCATCGTCGCGGCCATCGCGGCCGGGTCGTTGAGCACCCGCCAGACCGCTTCCCGCGGCGCCTCGAAGCCTCGCTCGCCGGCGACCTTCACCGCGCCTCCACGCTCACGCGCCGCCGCGACGACTCGGGATCGGAGAGCAGCTCCCAGACGCGGTGGTACGGGTTGCAGCTGTCGTAGACGATCGGCTTGCCGCGCGGGCGCAGGGCGTCCTGCAGCGCCGCGCAGACGGCGTGGATGCCCGCGCCGCCGCCCTCGCCCATGCCCTTTGTCCCGAGCGACGTGAACGGCGAGGGGCTCTCGATGTTGCCCGTCTTGAGCGGCGGCATGTCGAGCGCGTGCGGCACGTGGTAGTCGTAGAAGTTGGGCGTCAGCAGGTTCCCGTCCTCGTCGTAGGTGAAGGTCTCGTGCGTCGCGGCGCCGAGCGCCTGCGCGGTCGCGCCCATCACCTGGCCCTCGACGACCTGCGGGTTGATCCGCTTGCCGCAGTCGTCGACGGCGGCGTAGTCGACGAGCTCGTAGACGCCGGTCTCCGGATCGACCTCGACCACGGCGACGTGCACCTGGGCCGCGTACGTCAGCGTCAGGTTCCCGAACTTGCGCTCGACGTCCGGCGGCTGGAACGGCGGTCGGTAGACGTAGCGGCAATTCAGCGTGACGTCGAGGTCCTCGGGCAGTCCCGCGTTGTTGGCGTTGATGATCGCGCCGAGCGCCATGAACGGCAGCGCCGCCTCGTGGTTCTCCCGCATCCGCGCGAAGCCGTCGGCGAGCTCGATGTCGTCCGGCGCGCAGCCGAGCACGACGGAGGCGAGCTGCTTCATCTCCCCGGCGAGCATCTCGGTCGCGCCCTTGACCGCGCCGAGGCCGGTGACGGCGAACTGGCTGGCGTAGGTGCCCGAGAAGCCCGCGTGCGAGTTCCAGTACGAATCGTGGCCGGCGCGGACGTTCACGTCGTCGACCGAGCAGCCGAGCATGTCGGCGACCACCTGGGCGGCCGTCGTCTCGTGGCTCTGGCCCTGCGGCGTCGTGCCCAGGGTGACGACGATCTCGCCGAAGATGTCGAGCTTCACCGTCGCGACCTCGTTGTTGCCGGAGAACTGCAGCTCGGGGTTGATCAGCCGCGACTGCCCGAAGTTGTTCGTGCCGGAGTCGAGCGTCGATCCGATCCCCACGCCGAGCAGCTTTCCGCGCGACTCGGCATCGGCCCGCTTCTCCGCCAGGCCGTCGTACCCGACGAGCTCGAGCGCGGTGTCGAGCATCTTCGCGTAGTCGCCCGAGTCGTAGACGCAGCCGTTCGGCGTCTCGTACGGCATCTCCTCGGCGCGGATGTAGTTCCGCTTGCGGACCTCGACGGGGTCGAGGCCGAGCTCGTGCGCCACGATGTCGATCACGCGCTCGGTGAACCAGAGGTGCTGCATGCGCGAGTAGCCGCGGTTCGGCGAGACCGGCGCCTTGTTCGTCACGACCTGCTTGAAGTCGAGCCGGATGTGACGCCAGCGGTACATCCCGGGCGTCACCTGAGCCCAGATCACGCCGCCGAGCGGCTCGTAGCGCAGCCACGCGCCCGCGTCGTCGAGCGCGGTCGTGCGGAAGCCGAGCAGCGTCCCGTCCTCCTTGACCGCGACCTGCGTGTCCTGGAACCAGCGCTCGTTGCCGTGCGACATCGAGAGGTGGAAGTCCGTCCGCCACTCCGTCCACTGGACGGGACGCTTGAGCTTCCGCGCGAGCAGGCAGCAGGCGACGAGCTGCGGGTGCGAGGTGATCTTGTTGCCGAAGCCGCCGCCGATGTCCTGCGTGACGAAGCGGAGCTTGTCGAGCCCCACCCGCATCGCCGGGCCCATCATGATCGCGGCGAACCCCGGGAACTGGTTGTTGGTGATGATCGTCCACTGCCCGGTGCCGCGGTTGAACTCGACGAGCGCCCCGTTGCACTCGAGCGGCGTCGAGTTGAAGCGGTCGAAGTGGAGCTCGGAGATCGAGATCACGCGGTCGGCCTCGGCGAACGCCTGGTCGAGGTCGCCCCACTCGTAGACGCCCTCCCAGGTCAGGTTCGTGCCGGCCTCGTCGTGCAGCAGGGGCGCGTCGTCCGCCAGCGCCTCGCGCGCGTCGGTCAGCGCCGGCAGCGGCTCGTAGTCGACCTCGACGAGCTCCGAGGCGTCGCGCGCGGTCTCCCGCGTCGTCGCGACGACGGCGGCGACGGGCTCGCCGACGAAGCGCGCCTTGCCGACGGCGAGGCAGAAGTCGCGCAGGTGGGCGCCCGGCGGTGACGAGATCTGAAAGAACGGATCGGTGAGCGTCGCCACCTCGTCGCCCGTCAGCGTGCCGAGCACGCCCGGGTGCTCGAGCGCCTTCGAGACGTCGACCGAGCGGATCTTCGCGTGGGCGTACGGCGACCGCACGAAGTGGACGTAGCCCATGTTGTGCCGCTTGACGTCGTCGAAGAAGACGCCCTCGCCCTGGACGAGGCGCTTGTCCTCCTTGCGCGGGACGCTCTGGCCGGCGTAGCCGCGCTTCGCCTCCGCCTCCTCGACGACGACCGGCTCCGCGACCGTCGTGGGCTCGGTCACTCCGCCACCTCCTGGCCCGACGCGGCCTTCACGGCCTTGACGATGTTCCAGTAGCCGGTGCAGCGGCAGATGTTCCCCTGGATCGCCCGCGCGATCTCCTCGTCGCTCGGCCGCGCGTTCTCGCGTAGGAGCGCGGTCGCGCTCATCAGCATGCCGGGCGTGCAGTAGCCGCACTGCAGGGCGTGGTGGTCGGAGAACGCCTGCTGCAAGGGCGAGAGCTGCTCGTCGTCCGCGAGGCCCTCGACGGTCTCGACCCTGGCGCCGTCGGCCTGGACGGCCAGCAGCATGCAGCTCTTCACGAGCGTGCCGTCGACCAGCACGCTGCAGGCGCCGCAGTTGCCGGTGTCGCAGCCGACGTGGGAGCCGGTGAGGTCGAGGTCGTCGCGGAGGAAGTGGATCAGCAGCCGGCGCGCCTCGACCTCGCGCTCGTACGTCGTGCCGTTGACGTCGACGGTCACGCTCTGCGCGGTGACGACCGGGATGCCCTCCATCAACTCCCCCTTTCTGCCTGAGCCACGGCGCGCGCCGCGACGACCTCGGCCAGGTGGGCGCGGTAGTCGGCCGAGGCGTGGACGTCCGACGGCGGCTCGAGCCCTGCGGCGCGGACGGCGCCACGGACGGCCTCGGCGTCCGCCGACGGGGCTTCGACGACGACGGGCGTCGCAGCGACACAGCCGAGCGCGACGCGCACGCCGCCGTTCACGGTCGCCGCCGCATTGACGATGCAGGTCCCGTCGACGCCGATCGGGACCGACGCGAAGCCGTCGCTGCGGCCGGCGGGAACGGTGATCTTCGTCAGCAGCTCACCCGGACCGGCCGCGGTCATGTACACGCCGAGGAAGAAGTCGGCGGCAGGCAGCGTCCGCTCGCCGCCGGCGCCCGTGACGGTGAAGGTCGCGCCGAGCGCGACGAGCAGCGGCGGCAGATGGTTCGTCGGGTCGCTCGAGCAGACGTTGCCGCCGATCGTGCCCCTGTTCCGGACCTGCACGTCGGCGATCTGCGCGCAGACCTCGCCGAGGATCGGCCTGGCCCGCGCCTCCGCGGACGCGATCAGCTCGGTGTACGTCGTCATCGGGCCGAGCTCGAGCGTCCCGTCGGGGCCGAGCTCGATCCCCTTCAACTCCGGGATCCCGGCGAGGTCGACGAGCACGTCCGGAGCGGCCGCGCGGGCCTTCATGACGTTGATCAGCGTCTGTCCACCGGCGAGCGCGCGGGCCCCGGGATACTCCGCGAGGACCCCCAGAGCCTGCTCGAGCGTCGCCGGCCGCGCGTACCCCACCTCGCTCAGCAGCATGCGGCAATCGTATGCCGACCCGGCGCGGGCCTGCAACGAGGTCGATCCCGAGAGAGCGGACGACGGGGTTCGAACCCGCGACCCTCAGCTTGGGAAGCTGATGCTCTACCAACTGAGCTACGTCCGCGTGCCCGCATTCTAGCGGCGTCTCCGATCTTCCAAGCTTCACGCGTCGGCTGGGGCATAATCGCTGGCAGCCATCCGGCCCCAGCCGAGAAGGGAGACCGGATGAGTGGATTCCTGTTCAGGTTGGAGACCGCGGAGGGTGCGCCTGCCGATCCGCCGACGCTGAGCGCGGCGGTTCCGGACTGGCCGGTCGGCTCGACGATGCACGTGCGCGGGCGAACGCTGAGGGTGGTCGGGACGCGGGACGACGACGCAGAGAAGCCGCCGGTCTTGATCGTCGAGGAGGCGTAGCGGCCTGGGCGCGTTTGGACGAAGCCGACAGCGGATATCTCCGCTCTGCTCGCATCGCTCGCAGCTTCGATGCGAGGAGGAGGGGTCGGAAGACGGGGCCGCGACTGGCCTCGCGCCCAGGCGACGCCCTTTCTTTAGGCGAGTGCCGGGGGCGGCGCAGGGGCAGCGCCGCCCCTGCGTTACCAGCATCCGGTTTGGCCCCGGGCGCGCCTGCCAACAACCTCCGTACGCCCGGTGCTGCGGGCACAGGAGTTAGCCCTCTCCCCCAACCGCACGGGACGTTGTGCAGCTACATCCCGTGTGGCAGTGCCTCCGGCACCGGGCGTCAGCCGCTTCGCTGCCCGCCCCAAAGCCATACCTTCGTCCCGTTGTGGGCGCAGCGGCGGCGTTGTAGAACGATGACGCGGCAGGGGACTGCGGCACTAGGTACTACGCGCGCTCCTGAGGGACGACCGCGCGGAGACCCCGGGTTTCCCTGCCGCACCAACTCCCTGTGCTCGTCGGCGAGGACGTAGCAAGTTGAGCACGGCGCCGGCGTCGTTCGTATTGGAGCCGGGAGGTGCCTTCGGAGAGGGGGCGGCCTTCGCCGGATGCTCGCCCGGCTCCCCGTGCGTCCGACCGGAATCTCGTGCTCGTCGTTCAGGACGTGGCCGAAAGAGCCACTTTCGGCCGGCCGGCGCCGGTGGCACGCTCGTGGCATGCGTCGCGCCGCGGCCTTGATCGGGCTGTTCCTCGTCTGCTGCACCGCCGCGTGCACGCTCCGCCGCCAGGCGGCTCCTGCGTCGCCCCACTGCCGCGGCGGCAACCCGCTCGCCGGGGTCTACCACCCGTCGCGGTTGAACGTGCGGAGCCGCTGCC
>DASSMZ010000084.1:0-2718 GCA_035688325.1 Gaiellaceae bacterium | reverse complement strand
GGTCGTCACGATGGCCGGTCGCGGAGAGGTCATCGTCCTCTCGTCCAACAACTACCTCGGCCTCGCCGACCATCCCGACGTCGTGGCGGCGGGAATCGAGGGCCTGCGCCGCTACGGCGCGGGGACGGCGTCGGTCCGTTTCATCTGCGGCACCTTCGCCCCGCACCTCGAGCTCGAGCGTGAGCTCGCCGACCTCGTCGGCACCGAGGCGGCGCTCACGTACGTCTCGTGCTGGAACGCGAACGAGGCCGTCATCCCGACTCTCACGGACGAGCGCACCGTGATCCTCTCCGACGCGCTCAACCACGCGAGCATCGTCGACGCGATCCGGCTCTCGAAGCCGGCGCGCAAGGTGATCTACGCGCACTCGTCGATGGACGAGCTGCAGGCCGGCCTCGAGGCCTGTCCGACCGACGCGCGCAAGCTGGTCGTGACGGACGGGGTCTTCAGCATGGAAGGCGACCTCGCGCGCCTGCCGGAGATCGTCGAGCTCGCGCGCAGCCACGACGCCACGGTGATCGTCGACGACTCGCACGGCACCGGCGTGATGGGCGCGACGGGGCGCGGCGTCGCGGAGCACTTCGGCCTGCTCGGCGAGATCGACGTGATCACGAGCACGCTCGGCAAGGCGCTCGGCGGCGCGGCCGGTGGCTTCGTCGCCTCGACCGCCGAGGTGTGCGAGATCCTCGCGCAGCGCTCGCGGCCGCAGCTGTTCTCGAACGCGCTCCCGCCGACGGTCGCGTGCAGCGCGCTCGAGGCCGTGCGCGTCCTCCGCCGCGAGCCCGAGCTGGTCGAGCGGCTCCACGCGCTCACCGGGCGGTTCCGCTCGCAGCTGCGGGAGGCGGGTTTCCGGCCGCTCGACGGCGACGCGGCGATCATCCCGATCATCGTCGGCGAGACCGAGTTCGCGATGCGCTTCAGCGAGCGGCTGCTGGAGGAGGGCGTGTTCGTCACCGGCTTCGGCTACCCGGTCGTGCCGGAGGGGACGGCGCGCATCCGCGTGCAGATGTCCGCCGCGCTCGAGGAGCACCACCTCGACCGCGCGCTGGAGGCGTTCCGGCGCGTCGGCGCAGAGCTCGGCGTGATCTGAGAAAGGAGCTTCCCATGGGCCACACGATCGACAGGAATCCCGGACTGGCGGGCCTGCGCGTCGTCGACGCGATGCACCCCGGCCTGATCAGCTGCCGCCCGGACGACCCGCTGCGGACGGTGGCGCGGCTGATGGCGACCTACCGCGTGCACGCGGTCTTCGTCACGGCCCACCGCGAGGGCGAGGAGGCAGACCGCTGGGGCGTCGTCTCGGACGTCGCCGTGCTGCGCGCGGCGCGCGAGGGCTCGATCGACGAGCTCACCGCCGGCGCGGTCGTCGAGACGCCGGTGCTGTCGGTGTCCTCGAGCAACGACCTCGACGCGGTCGCCGACCTGATGGTCGAGCGCAGCGTCTCGCACGTGGTCGTCATCGAGCGTCACACGAAGCGGCCGCTCGGCGTGCTCTCGACGCTGGACGTCGCCCGCGCGCTCGCCGGCTTCCCCGAGCGTCACCCGCTGCCGAGCTAGCTCCGCGCGGGCTCGAGCAGCAGCAGCGCCAGCAGCGCCGCCCGCTCGGCGATGCTCGGCAGGTGGACGTGCTCGTCGTGGGCGTGGCCGCCGTCGCCCACGGGCCCCAGGCCGTCGAGCGTCGCCGTGTAGAGGCTAGTCGTGTTGGCGTCCGAGGCGCCGCCGACGAGGCCGGCGTCCGCGAGGGTGAGCCCGAGCTCGCGCCCGACCCGCTCCGCCGTCGCGAGCAGACGCCGGTTCCGCGCCGTCGGCTCCATCGGCGGGCGGCCGTCGACCCGGCGTACCTCGAGGTGGCTGTCGGGGAGCACCGGGCGGAGCCCGAGGATCCGGCGCTCCACGTCCTCGGCCGCGCGCCTGGTCGGGACGCGGACGCCGATCGAGGCGCTCGCCTCCGGCGCGACGACGTTCGGCCGTAGCCCGCCGTCGACCGTCCCGACGTTCACGGTGATCCCGCGCGCCGGGTCGTTCAGCGCGAACAGCCGCTGCACCTGGTGCGACAGCTCCAGGATCGCGCTGACGCCGTGCTCGAAGCTCGTGCCGGCGTGCGCGGCGCGGCCGGTCGCGACCAGCTCGTAGCGCACCGCGCCCTTGCGCGCGATCTTCAGCCGGCCCTGACGGCCCTCGCCGCACTCGAGCACGAAGGCGCGCTCGGCGCCTCGCGCGAGGCGGACGATCGCGCGGGCCGAGTCGCCGCTGCCGAGCTCCTCGTCGGTGTTGACGAGCGCGACGGGCGTCACCGCCGGCGACCGGTCGACGGCGCGCAGCGCGCGGAGCGCGAAGACGAGCTGCACGAGCCCCGCCTTCATGTCGTGGGTGCCCGGGCCGAACAGCTCCTCGCCGTAGCGGCGCAGCGGCATGTCGGCCAGCGTGCCCGCGGGCCAGACGGTGTCCATGTGGCCGAGCACGAGCTGGTACGGGCCGCCGCGGCGGCGGGCGCGCGGACGGGCGTAGAGGTGGTCGCCGACTCCGAAGCCCGGCACGCGTCGGACGAGGTAGCCGGTCTTCTCGAGCTCCCGGGCCAGGATCAGGAACGGCGCTCGTTGTGCCCCGGGGTCGGTCGACGGCGACTCGGCCGCGACGAGGCGGGCCAGCAGCCGCTCGATCTCCGCCTGCTGCGACCCGAGCCATTCGCGCAGCGGTCGCGCCAGTGTGCCCATCGTT
>DASSMZ010000237.1:0-8803 GCA_035688325.1 Gaiellaceae bacterium | reverse complement strand
GAGTGGGACGAGATCGCCGAGGAGCTGGAAACCGCCAACGCCACGCCCGACGACGTCGCCGCAACACGCGACGCGTACCTGATCTTCCTCGAGCACTTTCGCGCGAACGTCGCGGCCGCCTTCGCCGCGGTCGCGGACGCGCCCGACGGCGCGGTCGTGATCCACTGCGTGGGCGGCAAGGACCGCACCGGCCTGTTGTGCGCGTTCCTGCTCCAGCTCGCCGGCGTGCCCGACGACGAGATCGCGGACGACTACGCGCTCAGCGAGGAGCGGCTGCTGCCACGCCACCAGGGGTGGCTGGACGCGGCCGAGACCCACGAGGAGCGCGAGCGGCTGCGGCGGATCGCGCAGTGCCCGGCCGACGCGATGCGCGGCGTGCTCCGCGAGCTCGAGCGGCGGTACGGCGGCGTCGCGGGGTACCTCCGCGCCGCCGGCGTCGGCGAGGACCAGCTCGAGCGCGCCGGCTCGCGGCTGCGGTGACCCGCGTGCTGGCGATCTTCGGGCCGACCGCGTCCGGGAAGACGGCGGTCGCCGAGGCCGTCGCGCGTCGGATCCCCGCGGAGCTCGTCTCGGCCGACGCGATGCAGGTCTACCGCGGGCTGCCGATCCTGACGAACCAGTCCGAGCAGCCGGCGCGCCTCGTCGGCTTCGTCGGCCTCGACGAGACCTTCTCGGTGGCCGAGTACCAGCCGCTCGCCCACGCGGCGGTCGACGAGATCCTCGCCGCCCGCCGCACGCCGATCGTCGTCGGCGGGACGGGCCTCTACCTCCGCGCCGCGCTCGCCGGGCTCGAGCTGCCGCCGCCGCCGGTGCCCGGCGCGCGCGAGCGCTTCGAGCGGCTCTACGACGAGCTCGGTCCGGAACGCGCGCACGAGCAGCTCACGGAGCGCGACCCGGAGGCCGCGGCGGCGGTACACCCGAACGACCGCCGTCGGGTCGTGCGGGCGCTCGAGCTCGCAGAGGCCGGGTCGAGCCTTCGGCCGGGCGAAGACCGGCTCTGGAGCGGCGGGACGCGCCACCCGACGCTCGTCGTCGGCCTCGATGTTCCGCCCGAGGTGCTGGCGGAGCGAATCGAGCGGCGCACCCGCGAGATGTTCGAGCGCGGGGTGGAGGAGGAGGCGCGGCGGGCGCTTCGCGGCCCGATCTCCGCGACCGCCAGGACGATCCACGGCCTGCAGGACATCGCCGAGCTCCCATACGAGGCGGCGCTCGAGGCCCTGGTCACGCGCACGCGACGGTACGCGGCGTACCAGCGCAAGTGGATGCGGCGGATCCCGGGCGTCGTGCTCGTGGACGCCGACCGCGCAGCCGGCGAGGTCGCCGAGGACGTCGTAGCACGGCTTGGTAGCGTGGCCTCCGCCCGATGAAGCTCTCGAAGTGGCACGGCCTCGGCAACGACTACCTGCTCGTGGAGCAGTCCGAGCTGCCGGTCACGCTCACGCCCGACCGCGTGAAGCGGATCTGCGACTACCACTTCGGCGTCGGCTCGGACGGCATCCTCGAGATCGTCTCGACCGACGGCGACAGCGCCGAGGTCGTGATCTGGAACCCCGACGGCTCCGTCGCCGAGCTGTCCGGCAACGGGACGCGCATCGCCGCCCGCTGGCTCGCCCGCCGCGCCGGCGAGGACGAGGTGCGAATCCTGGTCGGGCCACGCATGGTCGTGGCTCGCCTGCGCGGCGAGCGAGACGTCGAGCAGGCGATGGGCCGCGTCGAGGTCGGCGCGCGCGAGACGATCCACGTCGACGGCGAGGCGGTCGCGCTGACGCCGGTGTCGGTCGGGAACCCGCACGCCGTCATCCAACGGCTGCCGGCGCGGCCGGAGCTGCTGCGGCTCGGCCCGCTCGTCGAGCACCACGAGCGCTTTCCGGAGCGGACGAACGTCCAGCTCGTGCGCGTCGACGGCGAGCACGACATCACGGTCGGCGTCTGGGAGCGCGGGGCGGGGGAGACGCTCTCCTCCGGCACGAGCGCCGTCGCCGCGAGCGCCGCGGCCGTCGCGAACGGCTGGTGCGAGAGCCCGGTCATCGTCCACCTGGCCGGTGGCGACCTGCGTGTCGAGCTGCACGACGGCGAGGCGACGCTGACCGGGCCGGCGGAAGAGATCTGCACGGTCGAGCTCGCCGAGGAGTTCGCCTTGTGAGGCGTCGCGTGCGATGCCAGCCTCAGGCCACGCGAGCTCAGCTCGCGTGGCCGTCGGAAACGACCGGTCGATGCGCTGCTCCGGAGGCGTTCTCGCGATGAGGTTCGCCCGGCGGCTCGACGCCGTGCCGCCGTACCTGTTCGCCGAGCTCGAGCGGAAGATCGCGGAGAAGCGCGCCGCCGGCGTGGACGTGATCAGCCTCGGCATCGGCGACCCCGACCTGCCGACGCCGGCGCCGGTGGTCGAGGCGCTCGCGGCCGGGGCACGGGATCCGGCGACGCACCGGTACCCGACCAACCACGGCTCGGACGACTTTCGCGAGGCCGCGGCCGCCTTCTACCGGGCGCGCTTCGGCGTCGACCTCGACCCGCGCTCCGAGGTCGTCCCGGCGCTCGGCGGCAAGGAGGCGGTCGGGCACATCGCGCTGGCGCTGCTCGACCCCGGCGCCGTCTGCCTCTCGCCGGATCCCGGCTACCCGCCGTACACGTCGGGACCGGTCTTCGCCGGCGCCGACGTGCACTACCTGCCGCTCCGGCCCGAGCACGGGTTCCTGCCCGAGCTCGACGGGATCCCGGAGGAGGTGCTCGCGCGGGCGAACCTGCTCTTTCTCGACTACCCGAACAACCCGACCGGCGCGGTCGTGCAGGAGGGCTACTTCGAACGCGCGGTCGAGCTCGCGCGCGCGCACGACCTCGTGGTCGTCCACGACAACGCCTACTCCGAGCTCTGCTACGACGGCTACGTCGCGCCGAGCTTCCTCGAGACGGCGGGCGCGAAGGAGGTCGGCGTCGAGATCTTCTCGCTCTCGAAGGGCTGGAACATGACCGGCTGGCGCGCGGGGCTCGTCGCCGGCAACCCGGACGTGGTCGAGCGCTACCGGCAGCTGAAGACGAATCTCGACTCGGGCATGTTCGAGGCCGTGCAGCGCGCGACCGTCGCCGCGCTCACCGAGGCGCGCGACTTCCCGCACGAGATGTCGGCCGTCTACGAGCGCCGGCGTGACCTGCTCGCGGAGGCGCTCGCCGCGATCGGCCTGGACGTGCGGCCGCCGAAGGCGACGCCGTACTTCTGGGTGCCGGTGCCCGGGGGCCACACGTCCGCGTCGTTCACCGAGCGCGTGCTCGAGGAGGCGGCGGTCGTGGTCTCGCCGGGGCCGTCGTTCGGCCCGAGCGGCGAGGGCTTCGTCCGCCTGTCGATGACGGTTCCGGACGAACGGCTCGAGGAAGCGGCGCGGCGGATCGAGACCTCGCTGCGGAGCGGCATAATCACGGCGTGACGACGCGACAGCCGGATCCTGCGCCGGGTGCCGAGCCCGAGCGCGGGTTCGTGCTCGCGGTGGCGGCGAAGGGCGCCGACGACGAGCTCGACGAGCTCCGCGAGCTGGCGCGGACCGCGGGCGTCGAGCCCGTCGACGAGCTCGTGCAGCACCGCGCCCGACCCGACCCGCGTACGTACGTCGGCAAGGGCAAGCTCCAGGAGCTGAAGGACGCGTTCAAGCGCTCCGGCGCGGAGTCGCTGATCGTGGACGACGAGCTGTCGCCGGTGCAGCAGAAGGCGCTCGAGGACGCGCTGCAGGCGCGCGTGGTCGACCGCACGCAGCTGATCCTCGACATCTTCGCGCAGCACGCCGTCAGCGCCGAGGGCAAGCTCCAGGTCGAGCTGGCGCAGCTCGAGTACAACCTGCCGCGGATGCGCGGCCTCTGGCAGCACCTCGAGCGGCTCGGCGGCGGCGTCGGGACGAGAGGCCCGGGCGAGAGCCAGCTCGAGACCGACCGGCGCCTGGCCCGGCGGCGGGTCACGGTCCTGCGCGAGCGGCTCCGGCGGCTGGCGCGGCAGCGCTCGACGCGACGCAAGGCCCGGCGCCGCTCCGAGGCGCCGACGATGGCGCTCGCCGGCTACACCAACGTCGGCAAATCGACGCTGCTCAACGCGCTCACCGACGCGGGCGTCTCCGTCGACGACCGGCTGTTCGAGACGCTCGACCCGACGACGCGAGGCTTCGAGGTCGACGGCCGCCGGTACCTCGTGACGGACACGGTCGGCTTCATCCGGCGCCTGCCGCACCAGCTGGTCGAGGGTTTCGCCGCGACGCTGGAGGAGACGCTCGTCGCCGACCTCGTCCTGCACGTCGCGGACGCATCCGCGTCGGACGAAGCGCTCGACGCGATGCTCGCGGCGGTGGACTCGGTGCTGAAGGAGATCGGGGCCGGCGAGCTGCCGGTCGAGCTCGTCCTGAACAAGATCGACGCCGTCGACCCGCTGCGGCGACGGCGCCTCTCGAACCGCTTCCCCGACGCGCTGCTCGTCTCGGCGCGGACCGGGGAGGGGCTCGACGAGCTGCGGGCGCGCGTGGCCGACCGCTTCGGCGAGCGCTTCGAGGCCGTGCGGCTGCTGATCCCGTACGACGCGGGCGCGAAGCTGGCCGAGCTGTACGCGCTCGGGACGCCGGTCGACGAGCGCCGCGACCGCGAGGAGGGCGTCTACGTCCGCGCGCGGCTGCCGCGGCGCGAGCTCCGGCGCTTCGCGCCGTACCTCGTCCTCGATCCGCCGAGCGAGGCGCGCTCGAGCGCGTGATCGAGCTGGCGATCCGGCGCCTGCGGGAGGAGGCCGTCCTGCCGGAGCGCGCGTACACCGGCGACGCCGGGCTCGATCTCAGCGCGTGCGAGCGGGTCGAGCTCGCGCCGGGAGCGCGTGCGACGGTCGGCACCGGCCTCGCGGTCGCCATTCCCGACGGCTTCGCCGGATTCGTGCAGCCGCGGTCGGGGCTCGCCGCGCGGCACGGGCTGACGATCGTCAACTCGCCGGGCCTCGTCGACTCCGGCTACCGCGGCGAGCTTCGCGTCGTGCTCCTGAACACGGACGCCGGCGAGCCGTTCGTCGTCGAGCCGGGGATGCGGATCGCGCAGCTCGTCGTCCTGCCCGTGCCGGAGCTCGAGCTCGTCGAGGTGGAGGAGCTGCCGGCGAGCGAGCGCGGCGTGCGCGGCTTCGGATCCTCGCGTCACTGATGGGCGAGCCTCGCATCCGGGTCTCGGCCATCCTGCGCTGGCAGGCGAGCATCCTGCTCTGCCGTCACGAGAAGAACGGCCGCGAGCACTGGCTGCTGCCGGGCGGCGGGGTCGACTCCGGCGAGAGCCTCGTCGACGCGCTGCATCGGGAGCTCCTCGAGGAGGTCGGGATCGAGGACGAGGTGCCGGTCGAGGGGCCGGTCGCGATCGTCGACTCGATCGCGCCGATCCGCAGCTTCGCCGCGAAGCACGTCGTGCACATCATCTTCGCCGGCGACCTCACGGGCCGCTCGCTGGAGAAGGTCACCTCGCAGGACGCAGCCGTGAGCGGCCACCGCCTGTTCGCCGCCGACGAGCTGGACGAGATCGTCCTGCACCCGCCGATCGCCCGCTTCCTGCAGCGCTGGACGCCGGGCGACCCGGCTGTCTACCTCGGCGCGCTCTGGGTGCCGTAGAACTAGTACCGCCCGCCGCGGGCTCTCGCGCGCTCGGCCGACACGGCGTGGGCCTCGCTCTCGAGCTCGTCCGCGAGCGGCTCGAGCTCCGTCGGGTCGCCGCCCACGCGGTGCGCGAGCGCTTGCGCGAGGAGCCAGTCGGCGAGCCACGGGTTACGGGGAAGCAGCGGCCCGTGCAGGTACGTGCCGATCACGCGGCCGGCTCGGCAACCCTCGAAGCCGCTCTCGCCGTCGTTCCCGAAGCCGGCGAGCACGCGCCCGAGCGGCTCGGCGCCGTCGTCGAGCGCCGTCCGGCCAGCGTGGTTCTCGAAGCCCGCGAGCGTTCGCGTGACGCCCGGGTCGAGCGCGCACTCCAGCAGCACGTCGCCGATCATCCGCCGCTCGCCGGCGACCGTGTGGAGCGGCAGCAGGCCCGCGCCCGGAAGCTCGTCGCCGCTCTGGTCGCGGTAGAAGCGCCCGAACAGCTGGTACCCGCCGCAGACGGCGAGAGCGGCCGCGCCGCCGGCGACCGCGGCCCGCAGCGCCGGCCCGAGCGCGGCGAGCGCCGGCGCGATCAGCTCCTGCTCGCGGTCCTGGCCGCCGCCGACGTAGAACAGGTCGTGCTCGCCGGGCACGACGACGCTGCCGGCGCCGAGCGGCCGCACCTCGAGCTCGTGCCCGCGCCATGCCGCGCGACGCGTCAGGACGGCGATGTTGCCGCGGTCGGCGTAGATGTTGAGGTAGTCCGGGAACAGGTGCCCGACGACGATCTTCACGCCGCCTGCTCCCAGTACGGGCGGACGAAGCCGCGCCGCGAGACGATCTCGCGCAGCGCGAGCATCGCCGTGTACGTCGGCAGCGCCGCGAGCTCGCCGCCGGCCGGCGTCTGCGCGAGGCCGCGGTCGAGCGCGTCCTCGAGTGACGGCACCACCTCGATCGCCGACTCGTCGAGGCCGGCGTACTTGAACCGCAGCGCCAGCTCGGCTGCCCGCTCGCCCGTTGCGATCAACCGCTCGATGCCCGCCAGCAGCGGCTCGAAGTCGACGTCCCAGATCCACGAGACGTCGCGCCCGTCGGCGATCTCGTCGTTCAGCGCGATCAGCAGCAGCCGGGGCGTGCCGCCCGCGACGAGCGTCCGCACGACCTCGTTCGCGCCAGCGGGGTTCTTGATCAGCAACACGAGCAGCGAGCGGCCCTCGATCTCGATCCGCTCGAAGCGGCCGAAGGCGGCCGAGAACCCCTGCAACCCCGCCACGATCCGGTCGAGTGGCGCGCCCAGCGCACGCGCGAGCGAGGCCGCCGCGAGCGCGTTGTAGACGTTGTAGAGCCCCGGGACGCGCAGCTCGACCCGCCGCTCGCCCTCCGGCGTCACGAGTGCGAACGAGACGCTCTCGAGGCCGTCGAGCGCGATCTCCCGCGCGACCACGTCCAGCGGCGGCCGCGCGTGGCCGCAGGCGGGGCAGCGGTAGTCCCCGAGATGGCCGATGTAGGCGGCGGCGTACTCGTAGGGCGTGCCGCAGCGAACGCACCACTTCGAGTCGGCCGCATGCTGGAGCTCCGGCGAGGCGTGCCGCGGGTCGTCGAGGCCGAAGACGACCGAGCCGGGCCGATCCTCGGCGAGGGCGCCGAGCTGCGGGTCGTCGCCGTTCGCGACGAGCGTCGCGCCCGGCGGCAGGCGGCGCGCCATCTCGCGCCAGCGGCCGGCGAGCAGCTCGAGCTCGCCGTAGCGGTCGAGCTGGTCGCGAAACAGGTTCCCGAGCGAGACGACCCGCGGCGCCACGCGCTGCGCCACCTCCGGCAGGGCGGCCTCGTCGACCTCGAACAGCCCGAGCTCCGCGTCGCGTGCGGCGACGAGCGCCGAGGCGACGCCGGAGACGAGGTTCGCGCCGGCCCGGTTGTGCGCCAGCCGCACCGACGGCGCCAGGATCTCGGCCGCCATCGCCGCCGTGGTCGTCTTGCCGTTCGTCGCCGAGACGAGGACGGAGCCGCGCGGCAGCCGCGCCGCGAGCCGGTCGACGGCGTCCGGGTCGAGCTTCCACAGCAGCTTCCCCGGCAACGTGGTGCCGCCGCCGGCACGGGCCAGGCGCGAGACGCCCGCGACGGCGCGGGCGAGCGCGATCTCGAGGAGCAACGGCGCGCGCACGCGGGCACGCTACCCCGAGTCACCTGTTCGAGGGAACTTTCGGGCCGCTCACCCTGCCGGGGGATGTAGCGACACCGCCCGCACCCCTAGGTTGCGCCTGCATTTCGGCGGGCAGCAGGCGCGTTCCCGCCGCGGACAGGCAGAGATGCGGCCCGCGCAGAGGGCGCGGAAAGGAGAAGCGGACGGTGCGGACGAACGGCGGCAATCGTGGCGAATCACGCTCGAGCGCGCTGTGGGGCACGGGCAACCGTGGCGGCGAGTCTCGGTCGAGCGCTCTCTGGGGGAAAGGCGGACGCGGCGCGGTCACCGCGCTCGTGGCGATGCTCGCCATCAGCGTTCCGCTCGCGTCGAGCGCGGGCAAGCACGCACGGCTGGCCGGCGCGGCCTCGCCGAAACGGACCTGGATCTCGCCGGGCCTGCTGAAGGGTGCGAAGAAGCACCCGAACCAGTACGTGCACGTGATCATCCAGAGCACCAACGGCACGATCTCGCCGGCGGTGTCGGCCCTCACGCGGGTGAACAACTTCGCGGACGACGGCACGGCGCTGAACCGGCGCCTGACCCTGATCGACGGTCTCGCGACCACGATCAAGGCGAGCCGGCTCCCCGCGCTGCTGAAGCTGCCGAACCTGATCGTGACGCCTGACGTCGCCGTGCACGTGAGCGGCTTCAGCTCCGGTCAGCTCTGGCCGTACGAGACCGGGCTCTCGAAGGGCTGGAGCGGCGGCGACGCGCCGAAGGCCGGGTCGGTCCCGACGATCGCCATCGTCGACTCGGGCATCCAGCCCGGCCGCTCCGACTTCGGCAACCGCGTGCTGACGAGCGTGAAGTTCAGCACCCTCCCGGACGACTCGCCGGGAGACGGCCGCGGCCACGGCACCTTCGTGGCGGGCATCGCCGCCGGCTCGGCGGACAACTACACGGGCGGGACGCCACAGGCGCCGCTCGTCTCGCTCGACGTGATGGACGATCACGGCGTGGCCCGGACGAGCGACGTGATCGCGGCGTGCCAGTGGATCCTCGCGAACAAGAACACCTACAACATCCGGATCGCGAACTTCTCGCTGCACTCGACGAC
>DASSMZ010000231.1:0-5752 GCA_035688325.1 Gaiellaceae bacterium | reverse complement strand
GGGCACCGCCCAGCGGTCGACGAGCCACCCCAGGTTCGGGTGGCTCAGCATCGCGCTGTTCCGGTTCTGCACGAAGTGGTGGCCGGCGGCGTGCAGCGCGCTCGGCAGGGCCGGCATGTGGCCGCCGTTCGAGAGGATCGCCGCCAGGTTCGAGACCATCCCGACCGCGACGAGCGGCACGCCGGGCACCCGCGCGTTGGCCGCGACGGCGACCGCGAACAGGCCGTACGACGCGAGCCAGAGCACGACGGCCGCGCGGTCGGGCGTGCTCCACGGCAGGACCGAGACGGGGAACGCGACCAGCTGGAGCGCGATCGCGGCGTAGAAGAGGCCGGGCCAGCGCAGGTCGAGCTCGCCGAGGCGACTCCAGCGGCCGCCGAGGAGCGGCGCGACCGCGAGCCCGATCAGCAGCGGCCAGGCGAGCGCCATTACGCGAGCGCCTCCAGGTGCCCGGGCGCCTGGCCGAGGTGGTGCTCGAGCGCGTCGACGACCGCCTTGTCGAACTGGGTGCCGGCGTGGGCGCGCAGCTCCCGGAGCGCGGCCGCCTCGGACTGCGCGGCCCGGTAGGGCCGGTCGGTCGTGATCGCGGCGAACGTGTCGGCGACCAGGATGATGCGCGCGCCGAGCGGGATCTCCTCGCCGGCGAGGCCGTCCGGGTAGCCGGAGCCGTCCCAGTGCTCGTGGTGGTGCAGCACCCAGTCCTGCACCTGCTCGAGCCCGAGCCCCTCGAGCAGCTCGTGGCCGAACTCGGGATGCCGGCGGACGATCGAGCTCTCCTCGTCGGTGAGCATCCGTGCTTCCTTGAGGACGGCGTCCGGGAGCCCGATCTTGCCGAGGTCGTGGAGCAGCCCGGCCAGCTTGAGCTGGTCGCTCGTCTCCTCGTCGAAGCCGAGCTGCGCGCCGATGCCCTCGGCGAGCGCGGACACGAGCTCGGAGTGGTTCGCCGTCTGCGGGTCGCGCGCGTCGACGAAGCGCACGAGGTTCTTCGCCGCGCGCAGGCGGGCGCTCCGCTCGGTCTCGCGCTCCAGCGCGTCGCGTGAGTAGATGCGCACGACCGAGGGGCTGTAGAGGCAGGAGCGGTTCTTGCCGTGCTCCTTCGACCAGTAGAGCGCGCCGTCGGCCCGCCGCTGCAGCGCGTCGGCATCCTCGGCGTGCGACGGGAAGGTCGCGATCCCGGCGCTGATCGTCACCGGCCCGGTCGGCGACGCGGCCTCCACGTCGACGAGCTGGCGCTGGAGCTCCTCTAGCTGGCGGTAGGCGCTGATCTCGTCGCGGCGGAAGATGATCGCGAACTCGTCGCCGCCGAAGCGGAACGCCTCGGCGTGCTCGGTCTCGCCGAGCAGCTTGCCGAGCAGCACGAGCACGTCGTCTCCGGCCGCGTGCCCGTACGAGTCGTTCACGCCCTTGAAGTCGTCGACGTCGAGCAGGCAGAGCGAGAAGGGCTCGCCCGTGCGCTCGGAGTCGCAGATGCGGTCGTGGAGCGCGGCCTGGTAGGCCCGGTGGTTGCCGAGGCCGGTCAGGTTGTCGGTGAGCGCGTCGCGCGTGGCGAGCCGCGAGTGCAGGGCGCTGCGCTGGTAGAGCGTGAGCGTGAAGGCCGGGCCCGCGAGCAGGACGAGCAGCCACGCCTCGGTGACCCAGAGGTTGGCCGCGAGCGCCGTCAGGAAGACGGTGATCGCGAAGGCCGCGCCGCCCTGGCGGAGGCCCGGGACGACGACCTCGCGGTACGGGAGCTGCTGCGAGATCGAGATCGCGCCCGCGACGAGGACGACGTTCACGGCGAGGTGCAGCGCGCCGCCGAGCAGCGCGTACGCGGTCAGCCTCCCAGCCGGCGCGCCGTGGATCGGCCCGAAGGCGATCACCGGCAGCGCGGCGGCGCAGGCGGAGAGCGTGTACATCGAGATGTTGAAGACCGTGTGCGGGAGCGGGCGCCGGATGACGGCGAACGTGATCCCGATGCTGAGCGCCGCCGCCGGCACCGCGAAGCGCCAGCCGAGCAGGATCGCCGAGCTGACGATGAAGACGGAGGCGATCGAGACCTCCGACTTGTTGCTGTCGTCCATCGGCACCGGCCGCAGGTCGGCGGCGAGGGCGAGCGCGAAGAAGACGAACGCCGCGACCGCGGTCGTGGCCGTCGGCGGGTCGACCGCGAGCGACGCGAGCGAGAGGCCGACGACCGGCAGCGCGACCAGCACGGTGGCCGCGATGAAGGCGTTGAGACGGGAGGGGAGACCGAAGAGGCTGTTGGACATGAGGAGCTCAGGCGTGGAGACAGAGAGGGCCGCTGAGCGGTGGCCGCACACCGGCCCTTTCTGAAGAGCGGTGATCTAGGAGCACCAGCGCCAATCGGCGCCGGAGCCGATCACGAGCGTCGCGAACGCGGCCAGAGCAACAGCCGCCTTCATCACGCGATGGTTCCAGCGAAACACGTGTTCACCTCCTATGGGGAGTTGGCCGCAGGGCGTGCTTCGCTGCGCTTATCGGTGCGGAGGGGCCGGCGGAGCCACCCCCGATCGGGGGTTGACCGCGGGGCGCCCTAAGATTCCGGCGAGATGGCGTACGACGAGGAGCTCGCCGACCGGATTCGCGCGCTCGTCGCCGGCGAGGAGGGCCTGGCCGAGCGGAAGCTGTTCGGCGGGCTCGCGTTCCTCGTCAACGGGAACATGGCGGTCGCGGCCAGCGGCCAGGGCGGCCTCCTCGTGCGCGTCGATCCCGAGGAGTCGGCGCAGCTCGTCGAGACGACGGAGGCGGAGGAGATGGTCATGCGCGGCCGCTCGATGGCGGGCTGGCTTCGCGTCGCGCCGCCGGAGGCCGAGCTCCCCCAGTGGGTCGAGCGCGGCATCTCCTATGCACGGTCCCTCCCGCCGAAGCGGTAGCGTCTCGCTGCCGTGACCGTCGTCGTCGTCCTGCTCGTCATCATCCTGCTGCTGCTGCTCGGCGGCGTGCTGCTCGGCCTCGCGGTCGAGCTGCTGTGGCTGGCGCTGACGGGCCTGATCATCGGCGCGCTGGGGCGGCTCGTCCTCCCCGGCCGGCAGGAGATCGGGCTCCTGACGACGGCCTTGATCGGCATCGCCGCGAGCCTCGTCGGCGGCCTGCTCGCGGAGATCTTCAACGCGGGGTGGATCGTCCGTTTCCTCGTCGCCGTCGCGCTCGCCGCGATCGGCGTCACGCTCGTCTCCGGGCGCGAGCGCGGCCGGGCGCTCTAGATCCGCGCGCGCACGGCCTCGACCGTCGTTGCCGCGAGGAAGAAGCCCGTGGCCGTGAGCACGATCGTCCCGCCCGGCGGCAGGTTCGCGTAGTACGAGATCGTCAGCCCGGCGAGCACCGAGCCGAGGCCGATCAGCACCGACAGGCCCATCGTCGAGCGCAGGCTCCAGGCGACGCGCTGGGCGGCGATCACGGGCAGCACCATCAGCGCCGCGATCAGGAGGATCCCGACGATGCGCATCGAGATCCCGATCGTCAACGCGGCCAGCATGGAGACGGCGCCGTTCAGGACCGGCACCGGGAGCCCGCTCACGCGCGCGCCCTCCTCGTCGATCGCGACCGCCAGGAGCGACCGCAGCAGCACCAGCACGAGCAGCAGGGAGCCGAGGCCGAGCAGCGCGATCCGGGTCAGGTCGGTGCGCGTGACCGTGAGGATCGAGCCGAACAGGTACGTGAACAGGTTCGCGTTGAGCGCTCCGGCCGCCGAGATCAGCACGACCCCGCCTGCGATCCCGGTGTAGAAGACGACCGCGAGTGCCTGGTCGCCGGCGGCTCTGCGCCGCGCGCGGAGCCACTCGATCGCGGCGGCCCCGACGACTGCCGCGAGCAGCGCCGTCCAGACGGGCGAGACGCCGATCAGGTAGCCGAGCGCGACTCCCGCAAACGCGACGTGGCCGATCCCGTCGCCGATCAGGCTCATCTGCCGCTGCACGAGGAAGAAGCCGACGACCGGCGCGAGCACGCCGACGACCGCGCCCGCCAGGAACGCGAGGCGCATGAACTCGAACTCAAACATGGACGTGGGAGGGGTCGTGCCAGATGCCCGGCAGGGAGGAGGGCGGCCCGTCGAAGACGATCCGCTCGCGAACGAGCACGAGCCGCTGCGCCACGTGCTCGATCGCGCCGAACTCGTGCGAGACGTACAGGATCGTGACGCCGAGCTCGCGGTGCAGCCGCGCCAGCAGCTCGGCCAGCGCCCCCTGCGCGGAGACGTCCACGCCGGCCGTCGGCTCGTCGAGCGCGAGCAGCTTCGGGCCGGCGACGAGCGCCTTGGCGATGAACGCGCGCTGCTGCTGGCCGCCGGAGAGCCTGGTCAGCGGACGGCTCGCGACGCCGGCCAGGCCGACGCGCTCGATCGCGTCGTCGATCGCCCCGCGGTCGTCCGCGCCGAGGCGGCCGAACGGTCGGAGCGGCGACCGCCCGGCGGCGACGACCTCACGCACCGTCGCCGGCGCCTGGACGCCGAGCTGCGAGCGCTGCGCGAGATAGCCGAGCCGCGGCCGCTCGCCGAAGCGGTCAGCCGGCTCGCCGAAGAGGCGCACGACTCCGCGCGTCGGCCGCTCGAGCCCGAGCGCGAGGCGGAGCAGCGTGGTCTTGCCGCCGCCGTTCGGCCCCGCGATCGCGAGGAACTCGCCCGACTCGACCCGGAGGTCGAGCTTGCGCAGGACCGGCGGCCCGTGCGGGTAGGCGAACTCGACGCCGGAGAAGTCGACAGCTAGCGGCATCCGAGCGCCGCGCGCAGCTCCCGCAGGTTCCGGCGCATGAGGGTGAAGTAGGTGGACCCGCGATCCTGCTCGGCGCTCGTCAGGCCTTCGATCGGGTCGAGCACGGCCGCCCTGGCGCCGGCGTCGTGCGCGACCGTCTCGGCGAGGCGGGGCGAGAACAGCGGCTCGAAGAAGACGGTCGAGACGTGCTCGCGGCGGACGAGCTCGATCAGCGCCTGCAGCCGTCGCGGGCTCGGCTCGTACTCGGGGTCGACGCCGCCGATCGAGACCTGGCGCAGGTGGTACCGCGAGGCCAGGTAGCCGAAGGCGCTGTGGCTCGTGACGAACTCCCTCCGCCGGCAGTCGGCGAGGCCGGCGCGGTACGCGTGATCGAGCGCGAGCGCCCGCCGGGCCAGCGCCGCAGCGCGCCGCGGCCGGCCGAGCGCCCCGCCGACCCTCTTCACGACGCGCGCGTAGAGGGCCGGGTCGAGCCAGACGTGCGGGTCGGAGCCGTGCCCGTGCAGGCGGAGCCCCTGGAGCACGTCCACGCGCCTGCCGTGCGCCCCGGCGACCGCCTGCTCGACCGCGGGCTGGAAGCCGTGCGAGAGGTAGAGCACGACGTCGGCGGACTGGATGCGCCCGACCTCCTGCGGGGTGAGCTCGACGTCGTGCGGCTCGGTCCCCGGCGGCGTCAGGTTCGTGACGTCGACGCCCGGGCCGCCGATCTGCTCGGCCGCGTACGCGAGCGGGTAGAACGCCGCCACCACGGAGGGCTTGCCGTCGGAGCCGGCGGCCGCCCCGCAACCCGCGGCGACCAGCGCCAACGCGGCGGCCCAGATGGGAACGGTTCTCATCGGCGCGTAACGATAACGATTCTCATTAGTCCAGGCGAACGGCTACGATGGCCGCGTGAGCACGACGTGGTCGGACCAGGCGCTCCAGGAGCTGCGGGCGGCGGGCTACCGCCGCGGCGGCGCGCGCACGCGCGTGATCGGCTACCTCGACGCCCAGGACTGCTGCGTCGCCGCCCAGGAGATCCACCAGGCGCTGCTCGCGAGCGGCGA
>DASSMZ010000223.1:0-2299 GCA_035688325.1 Gaiellaceae bacterium | reverse complement strand
CGGGTCACGTCGAGGGCTCCGCCAGGAACTCGAGCGCCTCGCGGTAGCCATCAGGACCTTTGCCGAGCACGCGCTTGCTCACGACATCGGCGATGACGGAGTGCCGCCGCCATTCCTCACGATGCTCGATATCGGACAGATGCACCTCGACAACCGGTACCTCGAGCAGCTCGACCGCGTCCCGAATCGCGTAACTGTAGTGCGACCACGCGCCGGGATTGACGATCACGCCGTCGGCCCAGTCGAGCGCGTCGTGACACCACGCGACGAAGAGACCTTCCTGGTTCGTCTGCCGGCAGTCCGCATGCAGCTCGAGCGCCATCGCCCACTCGTAGATGCGGCTTTCGAGCTGGTTCAGGCTCAGCCCGCCGTAGAGCGCCGGGTCACGGCGCTCGATGACGTCGAGGTTGACCCCGTTGAGAACGGCCACGCGCACGGCGGTGACTCTACTCGGCGATCAGCGCGTCGAGCGCCTCGCGGACCTGCTCCTCCGGCAGCTCGACGCCGGTGACCGGCTTGCCCGGCGCCTCGAGCAGGACGAGCCGCGGGGCGCCGTTGACGGACTTCTTGTCGCGCGCCAACGCGGCGTGGGCGGCGCTGCGGTTGACGCTGACCGGCCGTGGTGCCAGCACCTGCTCGACGGCGGAGGTGTCCTGGCCCGAGAGGCGCAGCGCGGCCAGCAGCCCGAGCGCGACCGCCTCGCCGTGCGTCGGCCCGCGGAAGTTCCCAGCCGCCTCGAGCGCGTGCGCGAACGTATGGCCGAGGTTCAGCACGGCGCGCTCGCCCCGCTCGTGGGGGTCGCGCAGGCAGACGGCCGCCTTGTAGGCGGCGCAGCGCCGGACGAGCTCGCCCTCCGGCAGCTCCCACAACGGCTCGCCCGCGAGGAGGCCGGTCTTCACGACCTCCGACATACCCGCGCGCCGCTCGCCCTCGGGGAGCGTCTCGAGCAGCGCCGGGTCGATCGCCGTGCGGGCCGGCCAGTGGAACGCGCCGACGAGGTTCTTGCCCTCGGGCAGGTTCACGCCCGTCTTGCCGCCGATCGCCGCGTCCACCTGGCCGACCAGCGTCGTCGGCACGGCGACCCACGGCACGCCGCGCATGTACGTCGCCGCGGCGAAGCCCACCACGTCGGTGGTGCACCCGCCGCCGAAGCCGACGATCGTGCCGCGGCGCCCGAGCCGCAACTCGCGCCAGAGCCGCTCGACCGCGCCGAGCGACTTCGCCTCCTCCCCGCCACGCAGCGCGTGCATCGGCGCGTTCAGCGGCGGCCGGTGCAGGCCGAGCGCGATCGCGTCGGCGATCACCTCGACCTCGTCGCCGCCGACGAACTCGTCGAGCCGCGCGAGCAGGCCCTCCTCGACGACGATCCCCGCGGCCGCGAGCACGATGCCGTCGACGTCACCCGCAGCCGCGTCGGCCGCCTGCGCGTAGAGCGGCTGGCGCCGGGCGTGGAGCGCGCGGAAGCTCTGCTCGTCGCGCGCGAGCGGCCGGTCGCTGTCGGCCACGCGCGCCCACGCGTCCGCGGCGTCGACTGCCACGTGCACGGTGAGCGCGTAGCGTCCGAGCGCCTCGCGGATCTCCTTCGTCTCGACCGCGCCGCCGCCGAGCGCGAGCACCGCCGGGCGTTCGTTCCGGAGTGTCCCGAGGGTCACGTCGGCCTCCAGCGCGCGGAACTCGAACTCGCCGCGACCCTCGAAGAGCTCCGGGATCGACTGCCCGAGCGAGCGCTCGAGCTCGCGGTCGATGTCGACAAACCGCCGGCCGAGCCGCTCGGCCACCTGCGCTCCCAGCGTCGTCTTCCCCGCGCCCATGAAGCCGACGAGCGCGACGTGACGCTCTAGCGCGTGCGCCACGGGATCCGCTCCAGGTACGCACGCCAGGCGCCGACGAAGTCGCCGAGCGCGTCGCCGCCGAACTTCTCGCGCGCCGCACGGGCCAGCTCGAACGCGACCGCGGCCTCCGCGACGACCCCGAGCGCCTCGACCGCCGCCACGTCGCTCCGCTCGACGAGCGCCTCGCCCGGCTCGCCGGACTCGAGGTCGACCGATCGCAGCGGTCGCATCAGCGTCGGCAGCGGCTTCATCGCGGCGCGGACGACGACCGGCTCGCCGTTCGAGATGCCGCCCTCGATTCCGCCGGCGTGGTTCGTCTCGCGGTAGAGGTTGCCGTCGGCGTCCGCGACGATCTCGTCGTGCGCCTCCGAGCCCCGGCGCTCGGCGAGCTCGCAGCCGGCGCCGATCACGACGCCCTACACGGCCTGGATGCCCATCAGCGCCGCCGCGAGCCGCGCGTCGAGCCG
>DASSMZ010000222.1:0-3186 GCA_035688325.1 Gaiellaceae bacterium | reverse complement strand
AGGGTCAGCACGTCACGCGGTTGCGCCAGGAGCCGGTCGACGACGGCCGCGGCGACGTCCTCGAAGCTCGTCCCGCCGGCGACGGGCTCTCCGTCCGCGATGCCGAGCCACTCGCCCTTCCGGATCGGGACGCCGTTCCAGCTCACGTCGCGCGACGCGACAGTCACCTCGCCGGTCGCAACCGCCTCGACGGCTTCCCGCATCTCCGCCGCGTTGTCGCCGGCCCCGGCGGTTCCGTCGAAGGCGACCATCGCCGCGAGCCCGGCCGGGATCGACGTCGTCGGCGCCACCTCGACCGCCTTGCCCGCAACGCGCGCGGCCTGCTCGGCCGCCATCACGACGTTCGAGTTGTTCGGCAGGAGGACGACCTCGCCGGAGCCGGCGGACTCGATGGCGTCGTGCAGGTCGGCCGTCGAGGGGTTCATCGTCTGCCCACCCTCGACGACCCGCTCGGCGCCGAGCTGCTCGAACAGGCGCCGGTTGCCGTCGCCCGCGACCACCGCGACCACCGACGTCCGAGCTCCGGGCAGCGCCGCGAGCAGCCGCTCCTCGCGCTGCTCCGTCTGCCGGTGCATGTCGGCGATCTCGACGCCTTCGAGCAAGCCGACCCGCGTCCCCAGGGAGAGCGCAGCGCCAGGGTCGTCCGTGTGGACGTGGATCTTCAGCGCGCCGGGGTCGCCGACCACGAGCAGCGAGTCGCCGAGCCGCTCCAGCTCCGCCTCGAGGGCGCCGGCGTCGAGGGCGTCGCCCTCGACCACGAAGGTCGTGCAGTAGCGATAGCGCGAGAGCTCCTGGTGGACGGCCTCGGCCGTCACGACGGCGGCCTCGACGGGCGCCTCGACGGTCTCGCCCGCGGCGACCGCCGCGAGCCCACGCACGAGCTCGACGAGGCCCGCGCCGCCCGCGTCGACGACACCGGCCTCCCGCAGCACGTCGAGCTGCTCCGGCGTGCGCGCGACCGACTCCTCGCCGCGCTCGACCAGGTACGCCAGCAGCTCGGGCAGCGTCGCGGCTCGCGTCGATTCGGCCGCCTCGGCCAGCTCGCGCACCACCGTCAGCATCGTCCCCTCGACCGGGGTGCGCACGGCCGCGTACGCCGCGTCGCTCGCGCCTCGCACGGCGCGCGCGACCGTCCGCGCGTCGACCGTCGCCCCCGAGCCGAGCACCTCGGCTGCGCCGCGCACGATCTGCGACAGGATCACGCCCGAGTTCCCACGCGCCGACATCAGCGCCGCGCGCGTGACCGCGTGCGCGAGCGCCGCACGGTCCGACGCCGCCGAGCCGTCGAGCGCCTCGACCACGCCCCGCGCGGTCAGCGTCAGGTTCGAGCCGGTGTCGCCGTCCGGCACCGGGTAGACGTTCAAGTCGTCGATCCGCTGCCGGCTCAGCTCGAGCGAGTCGAGCGCGCCGCGCGCGAAGGCCTGCAGGGTCTCCCGGTCGCTCATGCCGTCCGCTTCACATCCTGGATGTGCACGTCGACGGCGGCCACCCGCAGCCCCGTCAGCCGCTCGACCTCGTAGGCGACCTGGGAGCGGACGGTCGCCGCGACCTCGGCGAGGTTGAGGCCGTAGGCGACGACCACGTGCAGCTCCAGCGCGACCGCGCCGTCCACGTTCCGCACGATGATCCCGCGCGCGGGCCGGCCCTTCGGCAGCAGCTGCGTCACCCGCTCGCGCGGCGCGCCGCGGACGGCCATGCCGACGACGCCGTAGCACTCGGCCGCGACGCGGCCGACGATCTGCGCCACGGCCTCGGGCGCGATCGTGATCCGGCCGCGCTCCGACGGGACGGTGAGGGGCTGCTCCGCCACGGTCGTTAGACGAGCGCGCCGAGGCCAAGGTTGCGAGACTCGGCACGGCAGGACCGACGAAGGGAGGGCACGTGTCCGTGATCATGACCGCGTGGGTCCAGGGCGACCCCGAGAAGCTCGAGCAGTGGACGGCGGAGAACCGGGAGACGATGCAGCAGGTGCTCGCGAGCGCGAAGGAGCACGGTCTGATCGCACACCGCTTCTACGGCAGCGACGGGCAGATCATGGTGATCGACGAGTGGCCCGACCCCGACAGCTTCGAGCGCTTCTTCAAGGCCAACGAAGCGCAGATCGGGCCGATGTTCGAGGCTGCCGGCGCGCAGGCCGAGCCCGGCATCAACTTCTGGCACCTGCTCGAGACCCACGACGCCCACGGCTGGGACGCCTAGCGCCGCCGCGCCTAGACGGCCTTCTGGACCTTGTTGCCCTTGAGGCAGCGCGTGCACACGTACGCGCGCGTCGCCTTGCCGTCGAGCAAGACGCGCACACGCTGGAGGTTCGGGTTGAAGCGCCGCTTCGTGGCCACCATCGAGTGGCTCCGGTTGTGGCCGAAGCCGGGCTTCTTCCCGCAGATCGCGCAGACCTTGGACATCGGCGGCCGAGTGTAGCTGAAGCCGTCAGGAAGGCTGGCCGGCGGCGGCGCGCAGCTGCGCGAAGACGTCGGCCATCTCGAGCGCGGTGCGGACGGCCTCGGCGCCCTTGTCCAGGCGCGCCCGCGCCTGCTCCTCGTCGTCCGTGGTGAGCACGCCGAAGGCGACCGGCACGCCGGTCTCGAGGCCCGCGAGCTGCAGCCCGCTCGCGGCCTCGCTCGCGACGTACTCGAAGTGCGGCGTCTCGCCGCGGATGACGGCGCCGAGCGCGACGATGCAGGAGTAGCGCCGGGTCTTCGCGAGCGCCATCGCGGCGAGCGGCAGCTCGAACGCTCCCGGCACGGGAATCACCGTCACCGCCTCGCGCCCGACGCCGAGCCGCTCGAGCTCGTCCAGCGCTCGCCGGAGCAGCTCGTTCGTCAGCTCGCCGTTGAAGCGGGCGACGGCGACGCCGACCGCCCTGCGGCCGCCGCTGGGCTCGCCCTCGATCACGCCGTAGCCGTCGGGCACGTCGAGCTCGCCGGCGGCGTGCTGCGGCTCGTGCAGCCGTGGCAGCTCGTCCTCCTCGGCCGGAACCTCCTCCGGCTCCGGCTCGGGCCCCGCTTCGGCCTGCGGCTCGGGCTCGGCCTGCGCGTCGGGTGCCCCGGCCTCCGGCTCCTCGGCCGGCTCGCCCACGGCGTCCGGATCCTGCCAGACGTCTTCGCGGCGTTCCTCCTCCGGCTCGCCGATCCCGAGCCGTGGCTGGTCGAGCCCGTCGCTCATCTCTCCTCCGTGTCGAACTTCAGG
>DASSMZ010000162.1:0-3447 GCA_035688325.1 Gaiellaceae bacterium | reverse complement strand
GCGCCGGCGCACAGTTCGACCCCGACTGTGTCGCCGCGCTGCTGCGCGCCCTCGCCCGCCGAGGCGGCACGGCCGAGATCGTCGCGCTGCGGCCTCCCTCAGCCGGCGCCGACGACGGCTGAGTGCGCACCGGCGTCGCGTCGCTTCTTCTGCTGGGCCTCGAGGTCGCGATGCTGCTTGTGACGGGTGCGGGAGATTGGTCGGTCACGTTCGCTGGCCTCTGGTACGCAGTCTTCGGCACAGCGGTCGCCCTCGCCTTGACCTCGCTCGTCAGCGGCCTCGTCCTGAGCAGCGCGCCGCTCGATCGCCGAGTGGGCGCCGTCGTCATGGCAGTGCCTGCGCTGGTTGCTGCGGCGCTCTTCGTCTATTTCGTGGTCGTCGTAGTCCCGTACATCGCCGACTAGGCAGTTCGCCGTCGCGGCGGGCTTTGCCCGTCGCGGCCGCTGTGGCCGGGATCGACACCTTCAAGTCGAAAGTCATCATGGCCGGCGTAACCGGCCGGACTTTCACCTTTTCGCGTCGTTCCAGTCGTCGCCGGCGGCGACGTCGACCTCGAGCGGCGGGTCGAGCGGATAGGCGCCGACCATCTCCTGCCGCACGAGCTCCTTGACCGCGCCGACCTCGGCCTCCGGCGCCTCGACCAGCAGTTCGTCGTGCACCTGCAGCACCAGACGCGAGGCCCGGCCTTCCTCGCGCAGCCGCCGGTGGATCGCGACCATCGCCTTCTTGATCACGTCGGCGGCCGTGCCCTGCATGACCGAGTTGACGGCGAGCCGCTCGCCGAGCGAGCGCGTCTGGCGGTTCGAGGCGCGGATCTCGGGCACGGGCCGGCGCCGCCCGAGCAGCGTCGTCACGTAGCCATCGCGCGCGGCCTGCTCGATCGTGCGCTGGATGAAGTCCTGTACGTGCGGGAAGCGGGCCAGGTACGCGTCGATGTACGCCTGCGCCTCCTCGCGCGGGATCTCGAGGTTCTCGGAGAGGCCGAACGACGAGATGCCGTAGATGATCCCGAAGTTGACCATCTTGGCCACGTTGCGCTCGTCCTTCGTCAGGGTGGCGCGCTCCTTGCCGAGCACCTCGGCGGCGGTGGCGGCGTGGATGTCCTCGCCGGCCTCGAACGCCTCGCGCAGCTTCGGCTCGCCGGAGACGTGCGCCAGGATGCGCAGCTCGACCTGGGAGTAGTCGGCCGAGATCAGCTTGTGCCCGGGCTCCGCGACGAACGCCGAGCGGATCTCGCGCCCGAGCTCGGTGCGGATCGGGATCGCCTGCAGGTTCGGGCTCGTCGTCGAGAGGCGCCCGGTCGCGGCGACCGTCTGGTTGAAGGTCGTGTGCAGCCGACCGTCGTCGCCGATCAGCGTCGGCAGCGGCCCGAGGTAGGTGTTCAGCAGCTTCGAGTACTCGCGCCACTCCTCGATCACGCCGACGAGCTCGTGCTCGCCGCGGATCGAGCGAAGCACACGTGTGTCCGTCGAGTAGCCGGTCTTCCCCTTGCGCCCCGGCGTGAGCTCGAGCTTCTCGAACAGGATCCGCGCGACCTGCTGCGTCGAGCCGAGCACGAACTCCTCGCCCGCCAGCTCGTACGCCTTCGCCTCCAGCTCCTCGACCCGGTCGGCCAGGCGGGCGGTGATCTCGCCCATGCGGTAGGTGTCGACCTTGACGCCGGCCGACTCCATCGCCGCCAGCACCTCGGTCAGCGGCAGCTCGATCTGCCGGTAGAGCGGCTCCTCCCCGCGCTCGCGGACCCGCTCGAGCAGCGGCCCGCGCAGCCGCAGCGTCGCGGCCGCGTGGCGGACGAGCGCCGCTGTCCCCTCCTCCGTCTCGGGATCGGGGACGAGCTCGACGCCGTACTCGGCGGCCAGGTCGTCGAGCGCGTACTCCGCGCGGCCGGGCTCGATCAGGTACGCCAGGATCATCGTGTCGTCGGCCGCGTCTACGCGGAGCGACTTCGCGTCGTGCGCGACCAGCTCGCCCTCGAGGCGCTGCGGCCGCGGTGCTAGGACGACCTCGTCGCCGCAGGCGACCGCGACCCGCTCGCCGTCCGAGGCGACGGCCGCCCCGTCGAGCGGCGGCAGCTCGCCCTCGCGCCACGGCACCTGCACGCCCGTCGGCGTCAGCTGCGCGGCCGGGAGCGCCTCGTCGAGCTCGTCGACGCGGTTGAGCAGGTTCCGGAACTCGAAGCGGCGGAACATCTCCTTCAGCTGCGAGCGGTCCGGCGGCGAGAGCACGAGCTCCGACGGGTCGCAGTCGAGCTCGAGGTCGCGGCGCATCGTCGCGAGCTGCTTCGCGGCGCGCGCCTGCTCGGCGTGCTCGGCGATCGCGCGCGACCGGGCCGGGCTGAGCTCGTCGACGTGCTCGAGCACCTCCTCCAGGGAGCCGTACTGCGCGACCAGCTGGCCGGCGGTCTTGTCGCCGATGCCCGGGACGCCGGGGATGTTGTCGGAGGCATCGCCCTTCAAGCCGATGAAGTCCGGCACCTGCTCGGGCTTGATCCCGAGCCGCAGCTCGACCCGCTCGGGCGTGTAGACGTGGACGTCGGAGACGCCGCGCGGGGTCATCATCAGCGCGACGTTGTCGCTGACGAGCTGGAAGGCGTCGCGGTCGGTCGAGACGACCGTCGTCTTCACGCCGGCCTCGTCGGCGCGATGCGCGAGGGTGGCGATCACGTCGTCGGCCTCCCAGCCCTCGAACTCGAGGTTGCGGTAGCCGAACGCCTCGACGATCGGCCGGAAGTACGGAAACTGCTCGCGCAGCAGGTCCGGCATCGGCTTGCGGTCGATCTTGTAGGTCTCCAGCTGCTCGGCGCGGTGCACGGGACGCGTGTCCCACGCGACCGCGACGCCCTTCGGCCGGTAGTCCGCCAGCAGCTTGAAGAGCATGTTCGCGAATCCCAGCAGCGCGTTCGTCGAAAAGCCCTCGCTGGTCGCGAGCTCCTCCGGGAGCGCGTAGAAGGCGCGGTAGGCGAGGTTGTTGCCGTCGACGAGGAAGAGCTCGGAGTCGCGCGCCGGGCCGTCGTCGAGCTGCAGCTCCTCCCCGGTCAGCGTCTTCGGCGACATCTCTGCGAGTCTACGTCGCGTGCCTGTTCCCGAAGTCGTCCCCTTCGCCGACGAGCATCTCGACGACGCCGCCGAGCTGCTGGGGGCGCGCCAGGCGCGCCATCGGGAGGCCGAGCCGCTGCTTCCGGAGGACGTCGACTTCCGAGCGGAGGTCGAGCGCGAGTGGCGCCAGGAGGGCGCCTCCGGCGTCTTCGCCGGTAACGGCTATCTCATCGCGGCCCCCCTGAACTACGCCACCGGCAGCTGGATGCGAGTCGGCGTCGCCGGACAGGCAATGGGGTGCGAGCGCGAGCGGATGCGCGACCTGTACGCGGCGGCGGCGGGACGGTGGGTCGAGGAGGGCCACACGAAGCACGCGGTGTTCGTGCCCGCGCACGACGTCGAGCTCGTCGAC
>DASSMZ010000111.1:0-2808 GCA_035688325.1 Gaiellaceae bacterium | reverse complement strand
ACGGCGCGGGACACCGCGCCAACGCTAACCGACGAACTCGACCCGAACGGGGCGCTCGTAGGTGCCGAGCGCCTCGGCGCGCTTCAGCAGCTCGCGCACGGCCTGGCGGCCCTCGTCGCCGTAGTCGCACGTCAGCTCGTTGACGTACATGCCGACGAAGCGGTCGGCGAGCTCGGTGTCGAGGCCGCGCCCGAACCGGAGCGCGTACTCCATCGCCTCCTCGCGGTTGTCGAGGCCGGCCTGGATCGAGTCGCGCAGCACGTCCGAGAGCTCGAACAGATGCTCGGCGCCGAGGTCGCGCCGCGCGACGTTCGCGCCGAGCGGCAGCGGCAGCCCCGTCTCGAGCAGCCACCACTCGCCGAGGTCGACGACCTTCTTCAGGCCCTCCGACTCGTACGTGAGCTGGCCCTCGTGGATCAGGAGGCCGGCGTCGGCGCGCCCGGACTTGACCTCGTCGATGATCCGGTCGAACGGCACCGCGCGGTAGCGGAACTGACCGAAGCACATGCGCAGCACGAGGAACGCCGTCGTCAGCTCGCCCGGAACCGCGATCTCCACGGCGCGGGCGTCCGCCGTCGAGAGCGGCTCGCGGGCGACGACGATCGGGCCGTAGCCGGAGCCCATCGAGGCGCCGTGCGGCAGCAGCACGTAGCGGTCCTGGACGAGCGGGTACGCCGCGAGCGAGATCGCCGAGACCTCGAGCTTCCCGTCGAGCGCCCAGGTGTTCAGCGTCTGGATGTCCTGCAGGACGTGCTCGAACTCGAAGCGGCGCGGGTCGGTCTCGCCGGAGGCGAGGCCCCAGAACATGAACGCGTCGTCGGGATCCGGGCTGTGGCCGAGGCGGATCAACATCGAGCGCCGGAGGCTACCGCAACAGCGCCGTACACTGGACGGGTGGCGAAGCCGGCGCTGAGCGACGCGATCCAGGACTACCTCAAGGAGATCTACCACCTGCAGGTCGAGGACGGCGGCCGCGTCTCCGTCACGGCGCTCGCGCGCGAGCAGAAGGTGTCGCCGGCGTCGGCGAGCGCGATGGTGAAGAAGCTCGCGGCGCTGGAGCTCGTCGAGCACGCGCCGTACCGCGGGGTGCGGCTCACGCCGGCCGGGGAGAAGGTCGCGGTCGAGGTGATCCGGCACCACCGGCTGCTCGAGCTCTACCTCGCGCGGACGCTCGGCCTGCACGTCGACGACGTCCACGACGAGGCCGACCGGCTGGAGCACGTGATCTCGGAGGAGCTCGAGGCCAGGATCGACAGCGCGCTCGGCTACCCGACGCACGACCCGCACGGCGACCCGATTCCGAGCGCCGACCTGAAGTGGCCTAAGTAGCCCCGCGCTCGAGCTCGACGGCTCGGGCGAGCGCCTCGGCGAGGTCGGCGCCGAGGCAGACCGGCCCGTGGTCGCGCATCACGACCGCGTGACCGTCGCCGGCGGCGGCGGCGACCGCGGCGCCGAGCTCCGGCGTGCCCGAGACACCGTCGGCGACGGGCGCCGGCGGCGCGGCCGTCGCCCGCGGCGAGTGCGTGTGCACGACGGCGCCGACGTCCGGCCGCGCGGCGTAGACGGCGAGGTGCATCGGCAGCTCGACGCTCGGTTGCGGCCCTTCGACGAGCTCGCCCCGCGCGGTGACGAGGCAGACGTCCTCCGGCCGGAGCGTCTCGTAGGGCAGCGCGCTGGGCGAGACGGCGATCAGCTCGCCGGCGCGGGCGCTCGCGTTCCCCTCGGTGCCGCGCACGAGCCCGGCCGCGGCCATCGCCCGCAGCGTCTCGACCACCTCGCGGCGGACGTCTAGCGCCCGAAGAACCACCGCTCGAGCGGGCCGATCAGCTCCTCGCGCACGAACGGCTTGATCTTCTCCGCGCGGCCGTCCTGCTCCGAGACGACGGCGTCGTCCTCGAGTGTCTCGTTCGCGACCAGGAGCGCGTCCGAGAGCTCGTGGCCCTCGAAGACGTAGTCGTGCTTGCGCGCCTCGTCGCTCGGACGGTGCTGCGGGTTGACCGCGCGGCCGACCGCCCAGACCGCGCCCGGGAGCCGCTCGATCCAGATCACGATCCGCTCGGGCTCGCCGCGGTCGTCCACCCCGTGCACCTCACGCTCGGCGAAGCGGGCGGAGCTCGGCTTCCTCACGGATCCCACTTTACGACGGTCGCGCCGGCAAAGCCGACACGACCTCCAAACGGCGTCGCAAGCCCCGCCTCGGCGCCGCGGTAGGATCGACTCGATGGCGAGCAGGCTCGGGTCATTCCTCCGCAACCCGTTCTCGTTTCTCTTCACCCGCTCCTCGCAGGAAGAGCGGCTCGCGGCGTACGTGATCCGCGAGCACGAGCGCGGGCGGGCGCTCGACGAGATCCTCGAGGACCCCTACGTCCGCAACCGCGCGACGCCGCAGGAGGTCCAGCGCCTGCTCGACCGGCCCGAGGTGATCCACGCGCTCGGCGAGAGCAACGTCTCGGCCGCGCAGGACCGCCTGAGCTAGAGGATCGCCTAGAGCTCGCGGCCGACCCCGCGCTCGCGCGCGAGCTCGACGGCGACGGCGCCGATCGCGACGTCCCACGCCGCGAGGCCGTTCGACTTGAAGACGACGACGTCGTCGTCCGCCTGCCGCCCCGGCAGCTCGCCGGCGACGACCTCCTGGAGCTCGTGCACCTCGAGCCAGTCGAGCACGCCTGCCTCGACCGGCTCGATCAGGTCGCCCGACTCGCGCCTCGCGTTTGCGACCGAGTCGCAGCAGACGAAGGCCGCCCGCTCGAGCACCACGTTGTCGAGCTCGCGGCGTCGTGGGTCGTTCGCCCCGACCGCGCACACGAG
>DASSMZ010000080.1:0-12503 GCA_035688325.1 Gaiellaceae bacterium | reverse complement strand
CGGATGTCCTTGCCGACACGGATGTCCAGCCGGCGAAAGACGTGGCGTTCCTGCCAGCGCCGCAGAAAGCCGAAGATCGCGAGCGTGATCGGCAGCAGGAGCATCGACCACCACCCGAAGATCAACGGGTAGCCGAACAGGAACAGGATCACGCCGGGCACCCAGAAGAAGATGAGCCCGATGTCGAGGAACGGCACCAGGTAGTCGATACTCGCGACGAGCTTGGCCAGCATGCGCGGCTGTGTCGCGGGCGGATGCGCCCGAAGCCCCTCGAGCATTCCCCGGGCCCAGCGCGAGCGCTGGCTGAGAAGGCGCCCGAGCCGCTCGGGAACGACCGTCAGCCCCAGCGCGACGGGCTCGTACTGCGTGATCCCTCGTGAGCCCAGCAGCGCCCAGGTGAGAACGATGTCCTCGCCGATCGCATCCGGCCAACCCCCGACCCCGCGGAGGTCCTCCGCCCAGTAGGCGGAGAAGGCGCCCTGCGCCACGAGCGCGGTGTTGTACGAGGCCTGCATGCGCTTCACGCCATTGATCCCGAGCCGGTAGTCCCACTGCTGCATTCGCGTCACGAAGCCGTTCAGCGGGTTCTGGGCGACGAGCGCGCCGGCACAGGCCGACACGTGCTGGCCCTGCGGTGCGCTCAGGAGCCGGGCGACGAGATACGTCAGGGCCTCCCGCTGGAGGAACGTGTCGGCGTCGACCGTGACGACGATCGGCGTTCTCACCGTCGCCAGCGCCGCGTTCAGCGCGTGGTGCTTGCCCGGCTCGCGCTCGACCACGGTTCGGAGCCGAAGCCCGAACCTGGTCGCGGTCTCTTCGGCGAGCTGCCGCGTCCGGTCGGTCGAGCCGTTGTCCGCCAGCACCACCTCGAGCGGGCCACCGTACGAGAGCGCAGCCAGCGACTGGATCGTCGGGCCGATCGCATCCTCTTCGTTCCGGGCAGCAACGAGGGCGGTCACAGCCGGCCAGCCGCCGCGCGGCGGCGCGAGCGAGAGCTCGTGGTACGGGTTGACGAGCAGCGTGAAGATCATGAAGCCGATCACGAGGCCCGGGATGTAGGCCAGCACGATCGGGATCAGCCAGGCCAGCACGGGCCCCACGGCGTCCGCGAGTTCGTGGCGCCACGGGTCCGAGACCCAGACGGCGAAGCCCACCCACGCGGCCGTGAGCGCGAACGCCAGGCCGAAGAGGACGGTCGGCCGCAGCCCCGCAGCGGGACGGCCCCGCCTGACGAGACCCGCCAGGGCCGGGTCGGCGACCGGGTCGACCGTACGCTGGGTCACGGGTGGATCATGACCTGGGTCCCGAGCGGGAGCCGGCGCATCAGCCAGCGTAGGTCCGGCTCGGCCGCGTGCAGGCATCCGCTGGACGCGGCCGAGCCGATTCCCCCGCCTCCGTGGATCGCGAGGCGGTCGCCGCCCGTCCAGCCCAACGGGAGGCGCGTCTGGTGCCCGGACAGGGCGAGGATGCAGCAGCCGTACGCCGCCCGGTGGTAGCCCATCAGCCTGTCGGTGACGGCGAAGCGGCCGATCGGAGTCGGCGAGCCCGGCGCGCCGATCGCGACCTCGACGCGGCGCTCGACGACGCCGTCGCGCCACACCCGCAGCAGCCGCTGCGAGAGGTCGACGTCGACCGCGACCGGGTCGCGACCGAGCCAGACCTCCTTCAGGCGGACGTAGCCGTCGAGGCCGTTCGGCAGCCTCGACGAGATCACCTCGACCCAGCGGCCGTGGAACGCGACGACGGGGAGCACCGTCGGCGAGCCGAACTCCGTCGTGCGTCCGACGACCGCCAGCACCCGCTCCGAGCCCGGCCCGGAGTGGACCGAGAGCTCGCCGCCGCGCAGTCGCGCCACGACGCTCCCCTGCTTCAGCACCGCACTACCGTCCGCCGACCCTGGCGGGGCGGCGACGGCTGCCGACACCGCGGCCGCTACGGCGCCTGCAGCGAAGGCGGCTCGGCTGCGGCGCATGTGTGCGGTGTGTTACGTGCTGCTGCCCAGAGTACGCGCGGGTCTCCACGCGCGTCAATTCAGCTCACGGCGTCCTCCGGGAGCGGGATCAGGCGGGCGCGGTCGCGGACGTCCTGCAGGATCGTCAGCCCTGCGCGCGCGTCGACCACCGAGCGCTGCCAGCCGGGCCCGTACGCGCGCAGGCTCGGCAGCGCGGCGAGCGCCGCGGCGCGTGCGGTCAGGCCGTGCACGAAGAGCCGCTTCGCGCGTGCGGTCTCGCCGCGCGCGGCGTCGGCACGTAGCCGCGAGCGGGCCTGCAGGACGACCGTCCGGTACGACCGCGCCTCGTCGAGCAGCCGCGCCTGCGCCAGCCGCCCGAGCCGCCAGTCGCGGAACGCCAGCTCGTACGCCGTCAGCGCGGCGCTCACCGGCCGGTAGTCGGCGACGAGGCGCTGCTGGTCGCGGTCGAGCGCGAGGAGCGAGTGCGTCGACACGGGCGGCGGCGGCGCGGTGCGCTTGCCGCCGTGGCTACAGCCCGCGAGCACCGCCACGGCGAGGAGCGCGCAGGCCCGCCAGTAGACTCGGCGGCCATGAAGGTGCTGGTCACGGGCGCCTCCGGCTTCGTCGGGCGCGCGCTCGTCGAGGAGCTTCGTCACGCCGACGCAGCCTACGACGTTCATCCGCTCACGAGGCCCGACGGCGACCTCGCGGACGGGGGCGTCGCGGAGGCGACCGTCGCCGAGCTCGCCCCCGACGTGATCGTCCACTCTGCCGCGCGGATCGGTGTCGTCCGCTGCGAGGAGGCGCCGGAGCTCGCCGTGCGCTCGAACGTGCTCGCGACCGCGCTCGTCGCGCGCGCGGCGGCGGCGCACGGCGCCCGCCTCGCGTACGTCTCGACCTCCGACGTCTACGGCTCGGCGGCTGCCGCCGACGAGGAGACGCCGAGCGCGCCCGAGAGCCTGTACGCGCTGACGAAGCTGTGGGGCGAGCAGGCGGCCGCGCTCTACGCGCCGGCGAGCCTGACGATCCTGCGGCTCGCGAATCCCTACGGCCCGGGCGTGGACGCCGGCGAGGCGAAGGGCGCGGTGCCGACGATGCTCCGCCAGGCCGACGCCGGCGAGCCGATCCCCGTCTTCCGTGGCGAGGCCCGCGCCTTCTGCTGGATCGGCGACGTCGTCCGCGCGATCCGACTCGTGCTCGAGTCGGGCGAGGAGGGCACCTTCAACATCGGCTGGGACGGCGAGCTCGTCGCGCTCGCCGACGTCGCACGCGTCGCGTGCGAGCTGACGGGCGCGCCGCAGGAGCTGATCGAGGAGGTCGAGCCGCCGCCCGGCCGCGTGACGACGCGGATCGCCACCGAGCGGATCCGCGCGCTCGGCTGGCGCCCGGAGGTCTCGCTCGACGAGGGCATGCGCATGCTGCTCGACGCGATCCGCGCCGGCGCCCCCGCGTAGATGCCGAAGGCGTTCGTCCTCACCGGCGGTTCGCGCTCGCAGCTGGGGCTGCTGGTCCAGGCGCGGGCGCTCGGCCACGAGGTCTGCGTCGTCGACGGGTCGGAGCGCGCGCCGCTGCTCGAGGAGGCCGACCACCCGATCGTGCGCAGCTTCACGGACGTGGGCGGTGTCGTGAGCGAGCTCGAGCGGCGCGGGATCGAGCCGGTCGCCGTCGCGACGATGGGCTCCGACCAGGCCGTCCTGCCGACCGCCCAGCTCGCCGAGCGGCTCGGGCTGCCGGGGCTGCCGGTCGAGACGGCGCGCACGGTGGCCGACAAGCGCCGCATGCGCTCCGCCTTCGAGAAGCGGAAGGTGCGCTGCCCCAAGGGCCGCGAGGCCGCGACGTTCGAGGAGGCGGAGCAGGCGTTCCACCAGCTCGGCGCGCCGGTGGTAGTCAAGCCGGTGGACGGGTCCGCCCAGCGGGGTGTGACGGAGGTGCGGGCCGAAGGTGAGCTCGCGGACGCGGTCGACCGCGCGCTCGCGGCGTCGAAGGCCGGTGCGATCGTGCTCGAGGAGTACCTCGACGGCCACGAGTACACCGTCAACGGCTTCCTGCTCGAGGGCGAGTACTTCCCGATGAGCGTGACGCGGCGCATCCTCTACCCGCCGCCGCCGCTCGGCGTCTGCATCGCGCACCGCTACCCGTCCCTGCTCTCGGACGAGCAGCCGCTGTTCGACCTCGCGCGCCGGGCCAGCCTCGCCGTCGGGCTCGAGACCGGGCCGTCCTACGTGCAGGTGCGGACCGACGGGCAGGTCGCGGCGATCGAGGTCGGCGCCCGCCTCGGCGGCGGCAAGGACGCGGAGCTCGCCAAGCTCGTGACGGGCTTCGACGCCATTCGCGCCAACGTGCTCTGGGCGCTCGGCGAGCTGACGCGCGACGACCTGCGCCACGGCGAGCCAGTCGCGCCGGTCGGCCAGGTGCGCTTCGTCGTGCACCAGCCGGGCCGGATCGTCCGGCTCGACACGGCGCCGGCGCTCGCGCTCGACGGCGTCCACGAGGCCGGCTGGTACTGGCGCGAGGGCATGACGCTGCCGCCGATGACCTCGGGCGCCGAGCGGCTCGGCTACCTGCTCCTCACCGCGCAGGGCGAGGACGAGCTCGACGAGCTGACCGAGCGCGCGCTGGCCGCGCTCGAGATCCGGATCGCCGCCGAGCCCGTCCCGGCCTGAGGCGTCGCTTGCGACGCAGATCTCAGGACGGGCGAGCTTGGCTCGTCCGTCCGTCTGAAACGACCGGTCGATGCGCGCCGAATACAAGGATGCTGCCGTGAGAGTCCTCCACTCGCCCGTGAACGTCGCGGGCGGGCCGGGCGCGATCTCGGCCGGCCTGCGCGCGCTCGGCGTCGAGAGCACGCTGCTCGTCTTCAACGAGCGGCCATTCCAGCGCGGGTTCGACGTCAACCTCGAGCTGCGCGACACGAGCCGGCTCGACTCCGTGCCGTTCAACCTGCCGAAGCAGCTCCGCGCGCTGCGCTGGGCGGTGCGGAACTTCGACGTCTTCCACTTCCACGCCGGCCTGACGCTCGCTCCGCAGCGGCTCACGCTGCCGCTGTTGCAGCGCCGGCGCAAGGGGATCGTCTTCCAGTCGTGGGGCTCCGACCTCCGCCTGCGGGACGCGTCGGAGGTCGCGTATCTCCGCAGCGCCGGGGCCGTGATCGTCGGCAGCTACCTGACGCGGCGGCTCGCGCCGCGCGGGCCGTGGCCCGCGTACGACGTCGTGCCGCCCGCGATCGTGCTCGACGACTGGCACCCGTCGCCGACGGAGCCGGGAGAGGCGCTGCGGGTCGCGCATGCGCCGAGCAAACGCGCGGTGAAGGGGACGCAGGCCGTGCTCGACGCGGTCGAGTCGCTGCGGAGGCGCGGCGCGCCGATCGAGCTCGACTTGATCGAGGGCGTCCCGAACGTGGAGGCACGCAAGCGCTACGCGGCTGCCGACGTCGTCGTCGACCAGCTGCGCGTCGGCTGGTACGGCATGTTCGCGATCGAGTCGATGGCGCTCGCGAAGCCGGTCGTCGTCCACCTCGACGACCAGGGCGCAGCCGAGACCGAGGAGGCGTTCGGCCTCGAGCTGCCGCTCGTGCGGGCCGACGAGCGGCGCGTCGAGGACGTGCTGGCGGCCCTCGTCGAGGTGCGGGCCGACCTGCCGGAGCTCGGCCGGCGCAGCCGCGAGTACGTCGAGCGCGTCCACGCGCACACCGCCGTCGCGCGCCGCGTGCTCGAGATCTACGAGCGCGTCATGCCGAGCAGCTCGTAGAAGCCGATCGGCGACCACGAGAAGCCGGTGACGCCGGGCCTCGCGCTGTACCAGTCCCGGCCGGTGTAGACGGCGATCGCGGGCGCCGCCCGGCGCAGCCGATCGGCGAGACGGCGCTCGAGCCGCCGCCGGTCCCGGTCGTCGAGCGTGCGCACCGCCTTGCGCATCCCGGCGTCGTACCTCGGGTCGCACCAGCGCGCGACGTTGAACGCGCTCCCGCAGGGGAACAGGTCGAGCACGTTGTAGGCGTCGAACAGCTTCGGGCTCCAGCCGAGGAGCGTGAGGTCGGCCCGCGTCGAGAGCAGCTCCGAGAGCGTCTGGACGGGCCGGTAGTCCAGGTCGATCTTGAGACGGCGAAGCTGCTCGTCGCTCGCGCGCAGCTGCGCGGCGACGTGCGAGCCGCCGAGGTCCTGGCGCGCCCATGCGAGCGTCAGGTGCAGCGGTAGGAACCGGCCGGGCACGACCACGACCCGCGCGTCGGAGTTCACCTCGTGCGCACCGGGCACGGCCGGCGCGACGAGCGGGACGCGCGAGAACGGCCGGCTGTTCGCGATCGCCCCCGCCACCCACTGCCGCGCGGCAGGGTCGGCGAGCGTCGAGTCGCGCGCGGCCAGCCAGAGCAGCCCGGTCGCCATCGTCGGCAGCTCGCGCGCGCCGGCCGGCCGCGGCCCGGTCGTCTCGATCCACGGCAGCCCCGGCCCGGCGAGACCGCGCGGCAGCACCGCGTCCGCGCCGGTCCGCGTCGCCGAGAGCACGAGGCGGCTCGGCTTGACCGCCCTCGCATCCCAGTAGTTGAAGTTCCGCTCGAGCACGAGGTTCCCGGCGCCGCGCGAGACGAGCCGGAAGGGGCCGCTGAAGACGCCGGCCCGGGGAGGAGGCGGCGCCGTGACCGGATGTGCGACCAGCTGGTCGAACCACGGCACCGGGTGCTGGAGCGTCACGCGCAGCGTCCGGTCGTCGGGCGCCTGCACGCCGAGGCTGCCCCTCCCGGTGGCGTGATAGCGGCGCGCGCCGCGGACGATGCCGAGGTACGGGCCTGCGTACGGCGCGGCGGTCTTCGGGTCGAGCGCGCGCAGCCAGGCGCGTCGAACGTCGCCGGCGACGATCGGCGAGTCGTCGCTCCAGCGTAGGCCCTTGCGCAGGTGGAACGTCCAGACGAGGCCGCCACGAGAGACGTCCCACGACTGCGCGAGGTCGGGCGCGACGCCGCTGCCCGAGTAGCGCGTGAGGCCGGAGTAGAGCTCGTGCGCGACGTTCAGCGACGGCAGGTCGGGCGCCTTCGCCGGGTCGAGCTGGCGCGGCACGAGCGGCAGCGCGAGGTGCAGCACGACGCTCGACGGCTTCGGCGCGGAGGAGCCGCCGCAGCCCGCGAGCGCGAGCACGCCGAGCGCCGCTAGCCCACGAGCCGTGCCCATACGTTGTCGAGCAGCTCGTAGGTGATGTCGCGGCTCATCCGCAGGAAGGTGTAGTCGCCGGTCGCGAACGTCTGGCCCTTGCCGGCCCGCGACCAGACCATCGCCGCGTTGACCACGCCGCGCTTGCCCCGGATGATCGCCTCCGCGGCGACGACGTGGTCGCGCGGGGTCAGCTGCGGGTCGGTGCGGTCGCTCTCGGAGGCGACGCGGCCGAACGACTGGCCGGGGCCGATGCCGGTGCGGCGGAAGAGCCAGCGCACCCGCTCGTAGGCGCGCCCGCTCGCGGCGACGTACGGCGCCGCCCGCGACTTGGGGAAGCAGCAGCCGTCGTAGCCGACGCCGGCGAGCGCGAAGTCGGAGCGGCCCTCGCGTGCGTCGTAGTCGGTCAGCACGACCGCGTTGTGCTTCGCGTCGATCCGGACCTGCCGGTAGAACGGGTTCGCCTGCAGGAAGACGAGGTTGCCGCCCTCGTCGCGGTACCGCTTCAGCAGGTCCCAGGTGTGCGGCTCGTAGTACTCGGTGTGGCCGGGGAAGACGATCGCGCTGTAGCGGCGCAGCGCCGAGAGCGGCAGCCGCCCGAGCTCGGCGTCGGTGATCTGCTGCGTGCGCGGGTTGCGGGCACACAGCCAGCGCGAGAACGGCAGCGCCGCCCGGTGGTCGTCCTCGACGCCGTCGCGCAGGATCGGCGCCTTCAGCGAGACCCGGCGCTGGCGCCAGAACTGGTACCAGCTGTCGGGGATGCCGTTCAGGTCTGCGTCGTAGGCGTTGTAGGCACGCCAGGTCAGGTACGGCCAGACGACGAGCGCCGTGTGCGGCTGCGGCTTCTCGAGCGGCCGGCCGGAGCGGACGACGACCGGCGCGCGGAACACGTCGCCGGCCGCGTCGCCCGCGACGGCGTGGTAGAGCCCGGGCGGGTCGCCGAGCGGGACGTGCACCGACCCGTCGTCGCTGAACGTCATCTGCACCTCGTGGCCGGCGGTGCAGTCGCGCTCGAACGAGACGGAGGACTGGCCGCCGTCGGCCGAGACCACGATCGGCAGCTTGTCTCCCGGGTTGAAGCTGCCGGTCGAGTCGACGAAGGCCGCGAGCCGCTCGACGCGGACGACGTGGGGCGTCGCGCAGCCGGACGTGTTCCACGGCGGGTTGCGCACGCTCGCCTCCGCCTTCCCCGGGCGGACGGGACCCGGCAGCGGCGGCAGCCGGTGGCCCTGATCCTCGTAGCAGACCGTCAGCTGATAGGTGCCGTCGCGGACGTTCGCCCCGGAGGCCTTCGTGCCGCCCCACGTGACGTCCGGCCTGGTCGACGAGACGCCGGTCCGGAGCCGTTTCCAGCCCTCGAGCCGGCCGCCCCAGACGTAGGCGCGCAGGCCGATCAGCGTCCCCGGCGCCGCGTTCGTGTGCAGCGTGACCGTGTCGTTGATCCCGTTGCCGTTCGGGCTGAAGACGGGCCTGTCGAGCGAGACGACGCGCAGCGGGGCCGCCTGCGTCGCCGCCGCCCCCGGAACGACCGCGACGACGACGAGCGCCGCCGCGGCGAGCCAGCGCATCACCGCGAAGGCGCCAGGCTCTGCACGGGCTGCCGCTCGCGGTACCACGCGATCGTACGGGCGAGCCCCTCGTCCAGGTCGACGCGCGGCTCCCACTCGAGCAGCTTCTCCGCCTTGTCGACGTTCGGGATCCGCATCTCGACGTCCGTGTAGTGGAGCGGCCGGAAGACGATCTCCGACTGCGACTCGGCCAGTCGCCTGATCCGCGAGGCGAGGTCGAAGACGGTCACCACCGAGCGCGGGTTGCCGACGTTGAAGACCTGCCCGATCGCCTCCTCGCGCTCGAGCATCGCGAGCAGCGCCTCGACCACGTCGTCGACGAAGCACCACGCGCGGATCTGCGAGCCGTCGCCGTGGATGACGAGCTCCTCACCCGCCAGCGCGCGCGCCGTGAAGTGGTGGATCGCGCCGCTGCCGACCTGCCCCGGCCCGTAGACGTTGAACGGCCGGATCGACACCGCCGGCAGCTGGTGCTCGTCGAAGTACGAGTGCGCCATGTACTCGCCCGCGAGCTTCGAGACCGCGTACGTCCAGCGCGCCTCGCCGACGGAGCCCTGTGAGGTGACGTGCGTCTCCTCGACCTTGTACGCGTGCGTGCCGAAGACCTCGCTGGTCGAGAAGTCGATCAGCCGCTCGATCGTCCCCGCTTCGTGCGCGGCCTCGAGCACGTTCGAGGTGCCGATCAGGTTCACGCGCATCGTGCGGACCGGGCTCTTCAGCACCTGGTCGACGCCCGCGATCGCGGCGAGGTGGACGACGTGGGTCGCGCGCTTCGTCAGCTCGCGCAGGAGCGGCAGGTCGAGGATGTCGCCCTGCACGAAGCGCAGGTTGTCGTGCTCTGCCAGGTCGGTGCCCGTGAGCGAGTCGCGGTGCAGGTTGTCGAGCACCACGAGCTCGTTCGCGTCCACGAGCCGCCGCGCGAGGGCGGTGCCGATGAAGCCGGCGCCGCCGGTCATCAGGATCTTTTTCCCGCTCAGAGCCACGGTCGGCCAGTCTATCCGCGCCGTTCCGCGAAACTGACGGTGTGATCGCGCAGCAGCTCGGGCGCCTGGCCAGGCATTCCGCCATCTACGGCCTGGGCGCCGTGGTCTCGCGGCTGATCAGCGTGTTCCTGCTGCCGGTCGTCACCCGCTACCTGAACCCCGGCGAGGTCGGCATCGTCGACACGCTGATGTCGCTGACGGTCGTGCTCGTGATCGTCCTGCGCATGGGGATCTCGATGGCGTTCTTCCGCTTCTACTTCGACGCCGAGGACGACGCCGGGCGAACGACCGTCGTCCGAACCTCGTTCTGGTTCACGATCGTCATGGCGACGCTCGGGCTCGTCGTCGGCTGGCTGCTCGCGCCGCAGATCTCGCACCTGCTCTTCACGACGGACTCGCACGCCAACGCGGTGCGCGCGGCGCTGGTGCTGCTGTGGGCGCAGATGAACTACGAGCAGCTGACCTCGCTCTTCCGGGTCGAGGAGCGCTCCGTCAGCTACGTCGCGGCGACGCTCGCCAACGTGATCATCACCGTCGCCGCGACGATCCTGCTCGTCGCCGTCTGGCACAAGGGCGCCGTCGGCGTGATCGCCGGGAACTTCACCGGGACGCTCGCCGTCTACTTCGTGCTGCTCGGCTACCGGCGCTTCCAGCTCGGGCTCGAGTTCGACCGGCCGCTCTTCCGCCAGATGCAACGCTTCGGGCTGCCGCTCGTGCCGTCGGGCATCGCGCTCTGGGTGATCGACCTCTCGGACCGCTTCTTCATCGTCCACATGAAGGGGCTGACGGAGAACGGTCTCTACTCGGTCGGCGTGCGCATCTCGACGGCGCTCCTGCTGCTGCTGATCGCGCTCCGCACGGCCTGGCCGGCGTTCGCCTACTCGATCAAGAGCGACGACGACGCCAAGCGCACCTACGCCTTCGTGCTCACGTACGTCATGTACGCGTGCTGCTGGCTCTCGCTGGCCCTGTCGTTGCTCGCGCCCTGGATCGTGCGCCTGCTGACGACGCCGAAGTTCTACGGGGCGTCGGAGGTCGTGCCGCTGCTCGTCTTCGGCGGCACCTCGTTCATCGCCTTCAACGTGATGTCGATCGGGATCGGCCGGGCCAAGAAGACCCAGTTCAACTGGGTCGTGACCGGAGTGGCCGCGGTCGTGAACATCGGGCTCAACTTCGTCCTGATCCCGCCCTACGGGATGATGGGCGCCGCGGTCTCGACCCTCGTCGCCTACCTCGTCATGTTCTTCGGGATGACGATCCGCGCGCAGCAGGTCTTCCCGGTGCCGTACCAGTGGCGGCGCATCGCGATCGCCGCCGGCGTGGCCGTCGGGCTAACGGTGCTCGGGAAGAGCCTGGACGTCCCGCTCGCCGGCGCCGTCCTGCTGAGCGCCGTGTACCCGCTCGCCCTGCTGCCCCTCGGGTTCTACCTGCCGGTCGAGCTGCGGCGGATCCGAGGGCTCGTCCTGTCGTCGCGGTAGCGCGGCCGCGAGGCCGATCACGCCCCAGACGGTCGCGTCCTCGAAGAACGCGTTGTAGAAGAGGCTGTGGACCGTGATCGCGGCGACGGTCGTCCCGAAGGTCAGCGCGGCCAGGCCGGCGGGGTCGCGGGCAAAGCGGCGGAACGCGAGCAGGAGCGCCGCGACGAGCAGCCAGACGAAGAGGGCGAAGCCGACGATCCCGCCCTCGGCCGCGACCGTCACCGGCGTCGTGTGCGAGGCGGCCGCATTCGGCTCCCTGCCCCTCAGGCCGGCCAGGTCGGCGTAGGCGTGCTTGAAGCCGCCGAGGCCGACGCCGGCGACCGGGTGGTGCACCGCGATGTGGAGCCCTCGCCTGACGAGCGTGCCGCGCCCGCTGGTCGCGCTCTTGCCGGTGCGGTGGCCGAAGACGTCGTGCCGGACGCGCGGAACCGACAGCGCGGCGACGCCGACCACGAGCGCCGCCACCACCGCCAGGGCGATCCCGCGCCGGCCCCAGGCGAAGATCGCGAGGATCACGACCCCGACGGCGAGCGCGGCGAAGCTCGACTGCGAGTACGAGAAGTAGAGCCCGGCCCAGATCAGCGCGATCGCGGCGGTCGCGCCGAGCATCGGGCGCAGCTCGCGCACGAACAGCACGACGACGAGCAGCGCGAGGATCGCGACGACGAGGAAGCGGCCGTAGATCGACGGGTCCCAGAAGACGGAGTTGACCCGGAAGAACGGCGCGTACGCGTTCGAGACGAGCAGCTTCGGGTTCCAGAACACGTCGCGCGTCTCGTACTGGTAGATCCCGATCGCCGAGAACACGACGGCCATCGCGGTCAGCTCGACGAGCAGGCCGAGCGCGATCAGCCGCGTCCACGCCACCCGAGCGAGCGCGATCGCGAGCAGTCCGAACGGCAGGTAGAAGAAGAGCAGCTCGATCGCGCCCTGCCTGACGTCCTGCGTCCACAGCATCGAGATCCCGCCCCAGCCGACGAACGCCGCGAGCGGCCACGCGGCCGGGCCGAGCTCCTTCGTGCGCTCGTCGCCCTGCCAGAGGTGCCACGCCAGGAGGAACGCCGCCGCCACCACGACGAGGTACATCGGCACGAGCAGGTTCGCCTCCGTCGAGCCGACGTGGACGTGGATGCGAGCCGCGACGCACACGAGCGCCGCGAACGGAAGGACGAAGGGCCAGCGGTGGATGGCGTAGGCCCCGCCGACGGCGGCGAGGAGGCCGACGACCGCCGCAGCGCCGAGCAGCGGGCGGTGCCCGTGCGGGGCGAGGTACCCGGCGAGCACGACGCTCCCCGCCGCCCACGCGCCGAGCCCGCCGAGCCGCCAGGCCCGGCTCGGGCCGACGAGCAGCGCGGCCAGGCCGAGGCTGCCGACGACGCCGG